>CAUUUY010000032.1:0-10798 GCA_963548305.1 uncultured Oribacterium sp. | reverse complement strand
CCTTTTGAGCCGGGTAAATCTCTGGGGAAGTTTTCCTTTGGCTCTTCGTCTATGGCATGTTTAAAAAGCTGGTCTATGGCAAAAATGCCTGCCGCAAAAAAGATAAGATAACTCATTTCCTTACTGAGATACCATATCCATTCGATATGATACTGTTTCAATATCCGTAACAAAAGTCCATGCTTTCCCATTTTTTCACCCTAAATCCTTTTTTGTAATATTTTTTCTTATCCTTCTACTTCTTCTTACCCTATTGATATGTCGTTCAAACTCTCCGCTTTCCAAAAGCTCCGTAAGGATGCACTGCTCCAGCACCGGCACGGAACAGGAGTAAAAAGAGATTTTCTCCAGATTTTCTTTCAAATTCTTCTTTGGTAGCAATAGATACGCCATACGAAAGGCCGGACCGATGGTTTTGGAAAAGCTGTTCATGTAAAAGACATTTTCCCCGTCTTCCATAGAAAAGAGACAATCCTCCGGCTTTCCCAGGGGAGAAAACTCGGAATCATAATCATCCTCAATAATAACCGCCCCGTTTCTATGGGCAAAGTCCAGATATTCCCGTCTTTTGGACGCATCCGCCGTGATGCCTGTAGGGTAGCTGTGGAAGGGCGTCACATGAAGCACCTTGGCCTTTGCCTTTTGCAGGGCAGCACTTTCAATGCCGTTCTTTCCCATGGGGAGGTGCTCCAGCTGAATGCCATGGCTTTCATAAATCCTTTGCATCTTATCATAGGAAGGAGATTCCACGGCAAAGCGCTTTTCTTCTCCCAGGATTTGCGCCAGAAGGGCATAGAGATTCTCTGCTCCGGCCCCCAGAATCATTTGCTCTTCCTCCACAAAGATTCCCCGTCCTCTTCGCAAATATTCCTTCAGCGCTCTTCTTAAAAAATACTTCCCCTGCATTTCGGAGGCTTCCAGAATCTCCTCCTGATACTTACTCATGGCTCTCCGCACCGCTTTCGCAATGGTGGGGTAAGACATTTGCTCCTTGGAAACAGCGGTTTTCCTCTTGAAAAAATCTATAAAACCGGCTTCCTCTTCCTTATTGCTGACAGGAAAAACGTCTCCCTCCTGATAGGAAACAAAGTAACCGCTTCGTTCCTTCCCCTCAATATACCCTTCTTCCTCCAAAAGTGCCAGTGCATGTTCCACCGTAATCAGGGAAATGCCCCGTTCCTCGGAAAGATAGCGCTTGGAGGGCAGGCGTTCTGAAAAACCGTAGCGACCTTCCACAATGTCCTGCCGCATTTCCCGGTAAAGCTCCATGTACTTTTTCACCTTTCCCTCCTTTCTTTGGCTGTAAGCTCCTAAATCACTTTTTCGAAGCTATATTTACTCTGCCAAATTTATAAAAACTGCTTATAGTAGGCAAATGCAGAGGGAATGCTGAGTTCTCCGTGGATTTCTTCCTTACTATAGAAGCGATAACCCTGCTTTTCCCAAGTCTTCTTAGCTTTGCCGCTCTCCTCCTGAAAGTCTCCGCAATAGACCTCATAGCCTATCATGTCCCACTCCTTGTGGGTGAAAATGTGTTTTGCCTCACCTAAAGCTTTGATTCGCAAGGGACGTAAGCCTAAGCTTTCCACCGCTTCCAAGGCTTCCTTCTCCGAGCAATGGCCTTCCAGCTTATAGAACTCGTAAAGCCCTGCCAAAAGGCCTTTATTTTCCCGTTTCTTCAACATAAGCTCTTCCTGATGCCGTATCAGGAAAATGCTGTATTGCTCCACCTTTCTTTTCTTTTTCTCCGGAAGCTTGGGATAGTCCGAAGGATTCCCGGCCTTGGCACTACTGCAAAATTCTTCCAAAGGACAGGACTTACAGCCAATCTCCCCCTTGGGAAGGCAGACTCCTGAGCCAAGATCCATAAGAGCCTGATTAAAATCCCCCGGGTCAATCCCCTGCATTTTCTCCTGAAAATAAGAAAATGCAAGCTTCTTTCCCTCCGGCTCCAGCACCACCTTGGGATAGCTTGTTAAACGAGCAAAAATCCGAAGCAGGTTTCCATCCAGCGCCGGAATTTCTTCCTTATAAACAATGGAGGCAATGGCTGCGGCGGTATATTCTCCGATGCCGGGAAGCTTCTTTAATTCCTGAAAAGTTTTCGGCATTTCTCCGGCGTACTCCGTCATAATCTTCTTTGCCGCCTTTTGCAGGTTTCTCGCCCGGGAATAATAGCCCAGTCCCTCCCAGAGCTTTAAAACCTTCTCCTCCTCTGCATTCGCAAGGTCCGAAATTGCCGGAAGTACCGATAAAAAGCGGGCATAATAGCCCTTCACCGCCTCCACTCTGGTTTGCTGCAACATGATTTCGGACAACCAGGTGTGATAGGGTCCCGGCTCCTCTCGCCAGGGAAGAATCCGCCTATTTTCGTCATACCAGGAAAGAAGCGCTTTCGCAAAGGGATCCTCCCCCCCGCTAAACTGTCTTTTATTTTTTGTCTTCGCTTCTTCCATTTACTAAACCTCTTTAAAAGAAAAATATTTCCAGCCCAATCAATATCAATATAACGCCACCCAGAATTTCTGCCTTATTGGAAAGGATCGTTCCGCATTTTTTCCCTATGCCGATGGCAAAGTAGCAAAGGATGAGGGTTTCCCCTCCGATAATCAAAGAAGCCAGAACCGCCTCCGTCAAAGTAAAATGGGCGATGGTAAAGCCAACAGAAAGAGCATCGATAGAGGTGGCGATTCCCTGAAGCAGTAAATCCTTTTTTGTCAGAATAGATTCCGCCTCTTCCTCCTTCTTTTGTATTCCGGCAATCAGCATTTTCCCACCGATATAAAGAAGGAGTCCTAGAGAAATCCAGGGAATCAGGCTTTCCAGCTTCTGAAAATACTGCAACAAACAATGTACCATAATCCAGCCCAAAAGGGGCATCAAAAACTGAAAGAAGCCGTATACTCCTGCAATACACCACCTCTTCTTTTCCTGCATTCCTTTTTCCGCCAGGCCGTTTGCCATGGAAACCGTAACCGCATCCATAGCAAGGCCTGCTCCCAATAAAATACTGTTGATAATAAACTTCATAAATCTCCTGACTTTTGATTTCTGATTCTCAACCCAAGTCGAATCCTACTCATGTAATTCTTCCACACTGCTCCTACACTACGAGAACTCCCGCACATCACCGGTAACACTCATTAAAAATAATCCCCCCGCGATACATTAGCGGTACTCGTTAAAAATAAAAAAGGTATAACGATTGCTCGCTATACCTTAAAAAATCTTATGACAGACTCCATGTATAGCTTGCGTTATACATGAGTCTCGCATTTTAAAACAAGCCAGGCTTCCCGCCAGTATGTTGACTTGTTGCGCTTTCGCGTATGCTACTCCCTCACTACTCTTAAAAAGTTTCCCATAAAAGCAGGTGGTTAGTCAATTCTAACAGTACTTTCAGCTGTTTTTCTTCCCATACAGAAGCCTAGTAACAGAAAAGCTTTGGAAACCACTATGCTTCCCGCAAGCTATATACAGATAACAATATTCAAAGCTTTAAAGACTTATTCAAAGGCAAAAACATTCAGTCCGGTCTGTCCCTTTAAGTCTTCCTGCCTTCCCACCTTGCCGGGCAGGGTATGAAGGAAGATTTCTCCCGTTCCGGAAATTCTGCATTTTTTCAAATGTCCTCCTATGCCTCTAAGCTCTTCATCACAGGCATTGGCATGGATGTGCAGATAGGGCTTTCCGTCCTTTTCCGTTACAGAGCCGACTAAAGAGGTAACTTCCATTTCCCCGGTAAACTCCTTGGGATAGTATTTCTTCTCGGAAACATTATAAAGCCCCACTTCCATACAATCGGAAGCACCGATTCCGGAAATGCTGGCTAAGGCAATGCCCTCCTTCTCACAAAGACTTGTAAGACATTCCATCACTTCCTCTCCCCTGTCTAAACGTACCACATAATCCTCTCCGATTTTCCGAAACTCCATAGAATCTCCTTTCCCTTCTCTCAAACTCAAGTTTTTAGCGTAACGCCGTGAACAGTTTTCTTTTACAGTAGAACGCTATAATTAGTTTTCTTTTACAGCATAACGTTGTAAACAGTTTTCCTATACAGTATAACGCTGTGAACAGTTTTTTTCTATCGTACTCAGGAAAATGCGTATGATTCCTCAGGAAAATACATATGATTGCTCAATAAAATACGTATATCGATTTATTCCGGGTGCCTTTTCCGCTTCGGGAAAATCTCCGGGATTCTCTTTCGTAAAAAACAAAGCTATTGTATACTTAGGCGGAATTTTTGAAGTGGTTTACGAAGAAATCGAAAAAAGGAGAAGAGCAGAAAAATATGGATATTATTCAGAAAATCAGCGAGGATTTGTCCTTAAAGAAAAAACAGGTAGAGGCAGCGGTACAGCTTTTGGATGAAGGAAATACCGTCCCCTTTATTGCCCGGTACCGTAAGGAGCTGACCTCCGGTTTAAATGATGAAGAGCTGCGAAATCTTGAGGAGAAGCTCCAGTATCTTCGGAAGCTGGAAGAGCGTAGAGAAAGTATTCTCCATAGCATTGAGGAGCAGGGAAAATTAACGGAGGAATTGAAAAAGGAAATTCTGGCCGCAGATACCGCCGTTCGTCTGGAGGACCTGTACCTTCCCTATAAGCCAAAGCGAAGAACCAGAGGCATGATTGCCAGAGAAAAGGGACTGGAAGGACTGGCGAAGGCCCTTCTTTTACCCTGTGCTAATCCGGAAGCGGAGGCGGAAAAGTACATTTCCCCGGAAAAGGAAGTGCTTACTGCTACGGATGCACTAAACTACGCCAAGGATATTTTGGCGGAGGACTTCTCCGAGGATGCCCGCTTAAGAGAATGGATTCGAAACAAGAGCCTGAAGGATGGCTTCATTTGCTCCTCCTTAAAGGAAAAGGAAGAAACACCGGAAAGTAAAACCTATGAAAATTATTTTTCCTATGAAGAAAAAATCCAATCCATTCCGGGACACCGTATTCTGGCCTTGAATCGTGGAGAAAAGGAAAAAATTCTCAGCGTAAAGCTCCGTTTTCCCGAAGAAGAAATCCTTCATTATATAGAGGAGCAGTTGCAAGTCAGTAAGAAAGGAAAATGCAGGCCTTATCTGGAGGAAGCTATCGCCGATTCCTACAAGCGCCTGATTGCCCCCTCCATTGAAACGGAAATCCGAAACATTTTGACAGAAAAGGCGGAGGACGGGGCCATCCTGGTCTTCTCCGATAACTTAAAGCAGCTTTTGATGCAGGCGCCCATTACCGGAAAGGTTGTGCTGGGCTGGGATCCGGGCTTTCGTACCGGTTGTAAAATCGCCGTGGTGGATGCCACCGGAAAGGTACTGGATACCACCGTCATTTACCCCACTCCTCCTAAAAACCAGGTAAAGGAGTCTATGGCGAAGATTCACCAGCTGATTCAAAAGCACCATGTGGACATTATTGCTTTAGGAAACGGCACCGCCTCCAGAGAATCGGAAAAAGTGATTTCCGACTATCTGAGGGAGCAAAAGAGCCCCGTAAAATATGTGATTGTCAATGAAGCGGGAGCCTCCGTTTATTCTGCCAGCAAACTTGCCACAGAAGAATTCCCCAATTTTGATGTGGGAGAAAGAAGCTCCACCTCCATGGCGAGGCGTTTGCAAGACCCCTTGGCGGAGCTTGTGAAAATCGATCCCAAGTCTATCGGTGTGGGACAGTATCAGCACGATATGAACCAAAGTAAGCTGACCGAGCAGTTAAATAAGGTGGTGGAGGACTGTGTAAATAAGGTAGGAGTGGACTTAAACACTGCCTCCGCCTCTCTCCTATCCTATATTTCCGGAATCAGCAAGACCATTGCTAAAAACATTGTGGCTTTCCGAGAGGAAAACGGTGCCTTTAAGTCCCGAAAAGAGCTTTTAAAGGTGGCCAAGTTAGGGCCGAAGGCCTTTGAACAAAGTGCCGGATTCCTGAGAATTCGCGGAGGAAAAGAGCTTTTGGATATGACCTCCGTGCATCCGGAGTCCTACAGCGTGGCTAAGGAAATGCTGGCATTAGCGGGAATTGCGGAAAATGAACTCCTCTCCGGAAAGGGAAAGGAAATGGGAAAAATCCTTTCCGCCCTCCCCGGTGGATTAAAGGGTGTAGAGCAGAAGCTGTCTGTAGGAGAATATACCTTAAAGGACATTATTGAGGCTTTGGCAAAGCCGGGAAGAGATCCAAGAGAAGATGTTCCCGCCCCCATCCTTCGAGAGGATGTGCTGGAACTGGAAGATTTAAAAGAAGGCATGATTCTACAGGGAACCGTGAGAAATGTCATTGACTTCGGTGCCTTTGTGGATATCGGGGTACATCAGGACGGCCTTGTGCATATCTCCGCCCTTTCCAAGAAATTTGTGAAGCATCCATTGGACGTGGTAAAACTTGGGGATATTGTGAAGGTGAAGGTCTTGTCTGTGGATGTGGCCAGGAAGAAGATTTCCTTGAGTATGAAGGATGTAGAGTAAGGGAGGCTAATGTAAAAGGTACATCTGCCAAAACAGATGTACCCTATCTCCCAAACAAATCGGAGTGCGTCCCCGTCCTTGAAGCTGTGAGAATCAGTTGTGATTTATTTACTGCATAAATAAGCAGCCAATCCGGCAGGATAGGACATTCTCGAAACCCGATATAAGTTCCGGTTAAAGCATGGTCGTGATAACGCTGATCCAAGGTTTTTTCTTCTAAAAGAGTATTTAGTACCGTTTCAAGCAAAGACAGATCATAGCCTCGTTTTTTTGCAAGTTTCAAATCCTTGCGAAAGGCACCTGTGGTTACAAAATTTAGCATTATTCACCGTCCGTTTCCAGCTCATCCAATAATTCGTGTACCGAGGCATAACGCTTGGCGGGAATTTTTCCTGCCATAATGAGCTTTGCTTCCTCCATCGCCATTTCCGTTTCCAAGTTGAAACGAGGCTGTTTCATTTCAAAAGGAAGTCCTCCCTCCATCAGTGATTTATGAAGAAAAATATTGATGGCATCGGTTACGGTAATTCCAAAGCTTGAAAATAACTGTTCCGCACTCGCTTTTGTTTCCGGATCAATACGGACATTGATATTCGCCGTTTTTGCCATGGTTTTCACCTCCCTGCTTTCTTATAGGGAGAATATCACTTTTGCAAACAAATGCAATACAATGTGAAACATTTTCATGCTCTCGCAAAAAAACGAATAGCATGTAGTTTTTCGCTTAGTATCCCTACCCGTTGGGCGAGCTTAGCGAGAGCGTGCCCCGATTTTAGACCGATACTGCCAAAACTAATTGACTCTCTATTGTATTACAGTCCTTTATTTATCCCTCTTCTAGCTCTTCTAAGGCTAAGGAGCTTTCTTCCCAGATGGCGTATTGCTCTTGTAGGGAGGCTTCTGCAGCTTCCTGCTCTTTATGTAGCTCCATCAGCCTGCCTGCATCACTTCCCACCTCTTCCATGGCGGTGGAGAGTTCCGTGATTTTTTCTTCCAAGCGAGCGATTTCTTCTTCCGCCTTTTTAAGGCTGGTTTCCCATTTTCTTTTCTTTGCGGCAAATTCCTTCTGAGATGCCCAATCCTGCTTGGCTGCCTCTTTCTCCTGCGCTTTCTTTAATTCCTCAGGGTCTACCCAGATGTTTTGTACTACATCTTTCTGAAGGCTGTCACCGTAGCTTCTGACGTCTTCCTTCTTTTCCAGATAATAGTCGTAATTTCCGATATAATTATCAAAACGATTGGAAAAAAGCTCCATGATTCTGGTAGCTGTTCTGTTGATAAAATATCGGTCATGGGAAACATATAAAACCGTTCCCTCATAGTTACGGATGGCTTCTTCCAGAACTTCCTTTCCCTGAATATCCAAGTGGTTGGTAGGCTCGTCCAGAATCAGGAAGTTTGCATCGGAAAGCATAAGCTTTGCCAAGCTCACTCTTCCTCTTTCTCCACCGGAAAGGTCTCCCACTCTTTTATACACATCATCCCCGGTAAAAAGAAAGGCCGCCAGTACATTCCGAACTCTGGTGTTATTCATATCCGGGTAGGTATCTTGAATCTCATCAAAAAGCGTCTTTTCCATGTGAAGAACGGCATGCTCCTGGTCATAATAAGCAATCTTCACTTTGGAACCCAAACGAAACTCTCCTTCGTCCGCCTGAATCAAACCATTTAAAATCTTTAGAAGGGTGGTCTTTCCGGTACCGTTGTCTCCGATTACCGCTACATGCTCCCCCTTTTGAATGGAAAAAGTCCCATGGGAGAATAGTCTTTTGCCATCAAAGCTTTTTCCTAAGTCTTTCGCAACCAAGACGTCATTTCCGGAAGCTTCTCTGGGCATAAACAAAAGTCGCATCTCATTCTGCAAATCCTCCGGTTGCTCCAGTCGCTCCACCTTGGACAGAAGCTTCTCTCTGGACTCAGCCCGCTTAATGCTTTTTTCCCTATTAAACTGCTTTAATTTTTCAATAACCGCTTCCTGATGCTTGATTTCCGCCTGCTGATTCTCATAGGCCTTTCTCTCCGCCTCTCGAATCATTTTCTTCTTTTCCACATATTCGGTGTAATTTCCCTGGTACATCCGAGCCTTGCCTCGCTCCAGGTCAATCACCTTAGTCACGATTTTATCCAAAAAGTATCGGTCATGGGACACCAAAAGAACAGCCCCGTCATATCGCTTTAGGACCTTCTCCAGCCACTGAATAGAGCCGATATCCAAGTGGTTGGTAGGCTCGTCCAAAATCAAGAGATCAGGCTTTTCCATCAGGATTTCTTCCAATCTCTTCTTGGTCTTCTGCCCTCCGGAAAGAGACTCGTATTCTTCATCCTCCTGCTCCATATCCGCATGCTGCTGCGCAAGGTAAGCCATCTTCTTATCTTTGGAAAATGCAATCCCCCCCTCATCTGCCTCCTCAATTCCCAGAATACAGCGGAGTAACGTAGTCTTTCCGGAACCATTGATTCCCACAATAGCTGCCTTTTCCTTTTCCTCAAGATGAAAAGATACTTCCTTTAATACTGATTGTCCTACATAGGACTTACTTAGATTAGAGATATTTAAAATCATAGGCTTTAGTATACTGGATTCCCTGACTTTCGGCTATGGTTTTTTCCTCCTGTTTTCAATAAAAAAGAGCGAAAGATTTTACTCTCCCTCCACGCTTTGCACCAAATATTATATTATTTTTGGTGCATTATTTAATTTCGTGAATTTCTTTTTCCAGTTCAAGCACTGAATTCATTAGTTCTTCAAAACTCGGATACTCGCCAAAGAACATCTCAGTCATATTTTTATAATCTTCTTTAATATCCCTTAGGCGATACTCATCAGGCATAAGTCTGATTGTTTCGGTTGTAGCTTCTTCATATTTTGCCCATTTTCTCGGATAAAATTTCTGTTTAAACTGAACAACTTTTTCAAGGAGCTCATGGCTCTTAAAAGCTCTGTCTTTATACCTCGAATTTGCAATACAAACTAAATCATAATAGTGTCTTGCATATCTTTTCGGTATTGCAAGCTCTTCAGGTCTGTTTGCTTCATGATGAAGGATAGTCGCTTTCTCCCAGAATGTTCTTTCAGGAAGAACGGTTCTTACTTCTATGAAATCTCCCTCAAAGAGCATAGGATATATTTTTTGTATATCAGGCACAATATGAACTGCTTCCGATGGTGTCCATGCTGCCAGTGTTCCAATCTCAAGTCTTACTACTTGTGTTACATACGAAGACTTAAATACTTTCGGATATTCAAACAATACTGTCTGCAGATCGCTTTCATCTATTCTTATATGAAATTCCTCATTAAGCATATCTCTAAAATCACTTTCTAACTGAGGAAGAAATTCAATTTTTAGAAAGTCTTCTGTCTTGTGATTGGAGTCTTTATTAAATTTATCTTGATTTGTGTTGGAGCGTTCTTGCCACGGTTCATCAAAGCTATACCCGATTACTCTCCAATCTAGTATTAAGTCAATATCTTCAGAAAATCTGTGAATTAAATTAAAGCACTTTGAAAGGCTTGTGCCACCCTTAAAAGTAAAAGCCTCTTTCCACTTACACTTTGAGAAGAGATAATTCAAAACAAAGCATACCCAATAATCTTTTTCAAGAATTACCTCATTTACACCTATTTTCAAGGAAGCATTTTTGATAACTTGCTCCAATTCATTTTTTGACATCTTTTTGTATTCAAACATTTCTACACCTTTGAAATTTTCTTAATAACGCCGTATACCCAGGCACTTGTGGTTTTACTATCCGCAAGTAGTTCCGATTTTTCTTTTTCGGATAATTTTTCTCGTAGATAATCAATCTGCTTTGAAGTGATTTTATCTTTTCCGATTGCCTTAATAGATTGTATAACCATTGCAGTAAGTGTTGACATTTTGGAAACATCTCCATTATTTCTACGCTTAAATTCGATTGTTGCATTACCGAAACTGAAACTGACATATCTTCCGTCTGAGATGTATGTCCACTTTGCCGGGACTTGCGTAGACAAGCCTAATAAATTTAAAGCCGTATTGCCCGATGGAGCAATCGTCCAATTATATTTTCTGGCAATTGCATTCGCAACTTCATTCACGGACGGTGCTTCATACTCTCCAATCAGTTCTATATATTTCGGCTTATAGTAGATGCCTTTCATAATACGGATAATCTCTTCATCTTGTACTAGACGATTTAATGTACTGCGAACTGTTTCATATCCTGCAATATCAAAAAAATCATTGGCGATGAAAACCTGATTGGAGTCAAAATTTTCTATCCTACTTAATATTTTTTGCTTATAATTCACTTGATATGCCACCTCCTTTGCACCAAATATTGTATAATATTTGG
>CAUUUY010000031.1:0-10842 GCA_963548305.1 uncultured Oribacterium sp. | reverse complement strand
AAAAGAGTTTTAAAAATGGTATAGCAGGATGAAAAATGGTTTTAAAAACGGTTTAGCAGGTCTAAGCACGGAAAATGTATAGAGAAAGGAAACTATGGAAGAAATCGTACAAGAACAGCTTTTAGAGATAAAACATCTGGAGAAAAGCTATGGGGAGGACAGCCCCGTGTTAAAGGATATTTCTTTATCGGTGAAAAAGGGAGAGGTGGTGGTGCTTCTGGGTCCCTCCGGCTGCGGTAAGTCCACCCTGCTTCGCACCATTATGGGGCTGGAGCATATCCAAGGGGGAGAAATCCTTCTGGAAGGAAAAAATATTGTGGGAAAAAGTGAGGAGGCTAGGAAAGAGCGGCAGAATCTGGGCATGGTTTTCCAAAGCTATGACCTCTTCCCTCACATGAATATCATGGAAAATCTTCTTCTGGCGCCTATGAAGGTGCAGGGCAGAAAGAGGGAGGAGGCTGTGCAGGAAGCCCGGGAGCTTTTGGCCAGAGTCCATCTTTCCGATAAGGAAAATGCCTATCCTTCCATGCTTTCCGGAGGCCAGAAGCAGAGAGTGGCGATTATTCGTTCTCTGATGATGCATCCGAAGCTGATGCTTTTTGATGAGGTCACTGCGGCCTTGGACCCGGAAATGGTTCGAGAGGTTTTGGATGTGGTGATGGAGCTGTCGGAGCAGGGCCTGACCATGCTGATTGTGACTCATGAAATGGGCTTTGCCAGGGCGGTAGCGGACAGGGTGCTGTTCCTGGAGGGGGGAAAGATTGTAGAAGAAAACACCCCGGAGAACTTTTTCCAAAAGCCCGATACGGAGAGGGCACAGCAGTTTTTACAAAATTTTTCTTACGTGTCTCATAGACATGTTGGAAGATAAATGTTTATTCCGGAGACCCGGAGAGAGGAGAAAATATGAAGAAAAATGTGATTTTTAGCGGAGTGGCGATTTTAGCAGCCCTTTCCCTGGCAGCCTGCGGAGGCGGAAAGAAGGCGGAAGAGGGACAGACTACTGCAGCTGCGGAACAGGGTTCCCAAAAGGCGACAGAGCAGGCAGGAGAAAAGGCGGAAGCGAAGACTGCTGAAACCGATGGAAAGTCCAGCTTTAGAACCGTAGATGAAATTAAGAAATCCGGTGTGATTCGTATCGGTGTGTTTACGGATAAGGCTCCCTTCGGTTATGTGGATGAGAAGGGCGTAAACCAGGGCTATGATGTGTACTATGCCCACAGAATTGCGGATGATTTAGGGGTAAAGGTAGAATTCACTTCTCTGGATCCCGCTTCCCGTGTAGAGTATGTTTCTACCGGCAAGGTGGATATTACTCTGGCGAACTTTACCGTAACCAAGGAAAGAGCGGAGAAGGTGGATTTTGCCCTTCCTTATATGAAGGTGGCTCTCGGTGTGGTTTCTCCGGACAATGCGGTGATTAAATCTGTAGAGGAGTTAAAGGGAAAGACGCTGATTATTGCCAAGGGAACCACTGCGGAGACTTATTTTGAGGCGAACCACCCGGAGGTTAAGTTGCAAAAATACGATGCCTATGCGGATGCTTACAATGCACTCCTGGACGGAAGAGGAGACGCTTTCTCCACCGACAACACCGAGGTCATTGCTTGGGCCAAGTCCAATCCGGGCTTTACTGTAGGTGTTGAGACCTTGGGAGACTATGATACCATTGCCGCTGCAGTGGCTAAGGGCAATGAGAGCCTTCTGAACTTCCTGAATGAGGAAATTGAAACCCTTGGAAAGGAGCAGTTCTTCCATAAGGATTATCAGGAAACTCTAGAGCCTGTTTTCGGTGCGGATACCGATCCGGACAGTATTGTAGTAGAGGGTGGAAAGCTTAGTTAAACTGTCCTTTCCTTAAAAGCGATAAAAAAATTTTTTAGAGAAAATGATTATTTTTTAATCAAAAAAGAAAAAGAGAGAAAAGAGGGGATTATATCTCCTCTTTTTTTTGACGATAGAGGATGTGCAAGAGTTTTCATTATTCCTGTCAGAACATTTCGGACAGGAAAAAGAAATTGTTTCGTTGTATGGGCAAGGATGCCCTGTACCGTGGGAAGGAGTCAAATTGAATACAGAACAAAAGCTTCTTCCAAGGTGGATGGAGGCAAAAGAAAGTTTAGGGCGGGAAGCCTTTGACCCCTTAAGCAAGACTGTAAAGAATCAACCCTTCCGGGATTTGGCCAAGCGCTATATGGAAGAGGGACAATCGGCAATTTACTTTAATATTATAGATTTTAAGTTGTATAATGAGCGATTCGGATTTGAGGCGGGAGATGCTTTGATTCTGGCTATGGCGAAGATTTTAAAGAAACATTTTCCCCATGCCATTATCAGTAGAATGTTTGCCGACCAGTACGTGCTTTTGACGCCCAAAGAGGGGCACTATGAGGCTCTCTGTCGGATGAGGGCAGATTTTCAGAAGCTGGATTTACCCATGGCTTTGGATTTTAAGGCGGGAATACATTTTGTTTGTGAGAAAAAAAGTATTAGTGCCATCTGTGACAAGGCGAAAACCGCCTGTGACAGTATCAAAAAAGATAGAGAAATTTTTTATCGCTACTATGATGAGGAGCTGGGACAGCTTCTTTTAAAACAAAGATATATTGTGGATCATATTGAGGAGGCTATGCAGCAGGGCTGTATCAAGGTATATTATCAGCCTTTGATTAGGGCGTTGACCAAGGAGATTTGCGGTTTTGAGGCATTGGTTCGTTGGTCGGATCCTCACTACGGCTTTATTTCTCCCGGGGAATTTATTCCGGTTTTGGAGGAATATCACCTGATTCATCATCTGGATCTCTATGTTTTGGAACAGATTTGCCGGGATTATCAGAAAAACAAGGAGGACAGCGGTGTACTGGTGCCGGTTTCTTTGAACCTGTCCAGAATGGATTTTGAGCTTTGCGACATTTTCCATGAACTGGAAGAGAGGGTTACAAAGTTTCAGGTACCAAGGGAAATGCTGACTTTGGAAATTACGGAGTCTGTCTTAAATAAAAGCCCTATACTGATCAGCAGCCAGATTAAACGCTTCCATCAGGCGGGCTATAAGGTCTGGATGGATGACTTTGGCTCAGGCTACAGCTCCTTAAATATTTTAAAGGATTTTGACTTTGATTTACTGAAAATCGATATGCTGCTTCTTCGGGAGTTTAATGAGAAATCCAAAAAGATTGTCAGCTCCATTGTGGATATGGCAAAAAAGATCGGCATTCGCACCCTGGCGGAAGGTGTGGAAACGGAGGAACAGCTGGAGTTCCTTAGGGAAATCGGCTGTGAGAAGCTGCAGGGCTACTATATCGGAAAGCCCGCCCCCTATCTGGAAAGCATTATGCAATGTAGGGAAAAGGGATTTCCCTTTGAAGCGGCCTGGAAGAGAAGGTACAACGATGATCTTGGCAATGTAAATCTTATGGGAACGAGCTCCTTTCATAGCGGAAAGGAACAGGATGGCGGGGAGGAAGAAGGATTTCCTCTGGCCATTGTGGAGCGAATGGGGGATAGAGTGGAGTTTCTCTATGTGAATCCCTCCTTTGAAAGGGAATTGTCCGTAATGGAAGGTTTAAATTCCGGCGTAGCCCAGGAGATTCTCAATAACAGGGAAGAAGAGATTTATCGGAGTATCCGTCATTTTTTTGATGACCTGTCCAAGGGCTTGGACACCGGCTTGGATACCATGGGAGGCGATACCTTTTTTGCTATCCGTGGAAAAGAAATCAGTCATATTCCGGGGAGAAATGCCTACCTTGTGAATTTGCAGGTTTTTCAGGGGAATTTCTTAAAGCTGAAGCAGAAGAAAATGATGGAAAGAGTCAAGGACTTATACCGAGGTTATGAACTCGTGCTTTTGACCGACCCGGGAAGGGGCGCTGCGGAAATCCTCTATGAAAAAGAAGGGGCTTATTCCTTCTCTATGGAAGGAAAAATCTTGGAAGAATTTGCAGGGCAGGTATTTTCCAAAGAAGAAAGCAAACGTTTTTTCCGCTTTTTGCAAAAGAACAAAAGGATTAAGGAAAGTGAATTTGCTAAGGAGGACTTTTTCCTGGCAAAGAATCCCGGAGGGGACACCATGGTTTTGATGGTTAGCCTGAAACCCTCGGAGCTTGAGCAAAAGGGAAATGTTTTGGTGAGCATCCGAAAGATTTATAAGGACAGCATTGCCATATTGATTCACAAAACTCTTTTGGAAGAAAGAGAAAAAGACAGGGAAGAGAAGTAAGGGAGAAGAAGTATGTCTTATAAGGATATGAAGTTGCGTAGTAAGTTTATTTTTACACTGGTTCTCATGACGATTATGGTTACACTCTTAATCGGCTTGGCACAATTTTCATTTTTAAAAATGAGTGACATGATGGTGAATGACTTTGTGCAGATTGAGTATGAGAACATGAAGTCTCAGATGAGTATGCGAAAGGATATCCAGAGTATCAATAAGCGTTTGCTTTTGGCTATGTATGATTCTGCCAACAATCCGGTAAAGGAGCAGAGAGAGGATTTTGACAGCCGTTTTAAGGATATGCGAGACAGGCTATCCAAACTGGAAAATACACTGGAGGATAAGACTTTATTAGAGAATCTTTCCACTGCAATGGATGCTTTGGAGAAGGACAGCTATGCCCTTTTGGATATGCTGGATAAGGGGGACACGGCAGGAGCGATTGCTTTTTATCAACAGGGCTTTAATGCGGTAACCTCCGAGAACTTTGTATCCGCACTTTCCGCTGTAGGAAAGCTTTCCGATGAGCACTCTGAAGCGAAGATCCAGGAGGCCAAGGATATGCGGGTGAGAGAAAGCTTGCTTTTGGGTGTGGTCTTTGTCATCGTGATTCTTCTTTGTGTCTTTGCCTTCCTGAAGCTGCAAAGAGATATTACCGGAAGAATCGGTACGGTTTCCAAGGCAATTAAAAGGATGCGCAGCGGTCACTTAAATATTGCTTTTAATAAGAAGTATATCGGAAGTGACGAGCTGGGAGAGATGGTGGACGACTTCTCTGCTCTGTCCGGGGAATTAAAGAAGATTATTACCGACATTTGTGCGGTATTATCCGAGATGAGCAAAGGAAACTTTGCGGTACAGTCCATGGATGAAAATATGTATGTGGCGGATTATGCCAGCATTTTGCAGTCCTATCGGGAAATCAACCAGAACTTGAAGAATGTTTTCGGCTCCATCAATCAGGTGGCGGCGGATGTAGAGTCCGGTTCCGAGCAGATTGCCAACGGTTCCGTGGCCCTTTCTCAGGGTGCTACAGAGCAGGCCTCCACTTTGGAGGAGTTAAGCGCCAGCATCTATGCTCTTTCCACAAGAATCAGTGCCCAGGCACAGAAGGCGGGCAATATAGAAAGCTATTTCGGAGAGGTTTCCGAGAAGATTTCCGATGAAAACCAGCAAATGGGCGAGATGCTCTTGGCTATGGAGGAAATCGAGGATAAGTCCAATCAGGTAGAGCGTATCATCAAGGCTATTGATGACATTGCTTTCCAGACCAATATTCTGGCTTTAAATGCAGCCATTGAGGCGGCAAGAGCCGGGGTTTACGGTAAGGGCTTTGCCGTGGTGGCGGATGAGGTTAGAAACTTGGCAGGAAAGTCCGCGGATGCGGCTGCAGAGACCTCTGTTCTGATTGAGAGCACCATCAATGCAGTGAAAAAGGGTGTAAATATCGTGGATCACGCCGCAAAGACACTGGGCGATGTTATGGACGGCTCTGAGAAGAGTAAGGAAATGGTGAGCGAAATTGCCGGTTCCATGGTAAAGGATGCGAAATCCATTTCTGAAGTAAGTAAGGGACTGGAAGAGGTTTCCAAGGTGGTACAGCAAAACAGTGCTACTTCCGAGGAAAGCTCCGCTTCCAGCCAGGACTTGAATGAGAATGCAGCTTCTTTGAAGGAGATGATTTCCCAGATTCAGGTTTAATAATTCTCCTCCCTCGGCATAAAGCCATGATAGGCAGAGCCGGATGGGGAAGGAAAGAAAAATAGTTCATTATGTAGAAATAAAAAGATATCTTCTATATAATAGCGGTATTGTTATAAGAATATACAGGCAAACTCCTCTTGGAAAAGAAGGGGAGCGTTTTAAGGCTTTGGAAAAATAAGGAAAAGAAAAGCCTTTGGCTAAACGACCGGAAAGAACAGGGGAAAAGGAGGAAAGGCCTTATTTTCCCTTGCTCTAACAAGAAAGGAGTAGATATGAAAAAAAGAATGGCAAAAAAGAATAGACAAATTTTCCCGGCTTTTTTGGGGGAGAATTTGTCTATTTTCATGAGTAAAAATGTAAAGGGCAAGCAGCTTTTTTATAAATTAAGTTTTTCCTTCCTTTTCATAAGAAAATGCGAAGATTTTCAGGAAAAAAAGGGGAAAACAGAGACTTGTCATTACGGAAACAGTTTGTTATAGTACCATGGATTTAATATTAAAAAAATCGTAAATTCAGTTCTTGTGCTTATTTTTCCTTTTGGGAGAAAATAAGATTTCCCGTAAGTGTTCGGGAAGAGCTAAGAAGTGAATCCGCGTTTACTGTATTTAGGAGGAAAAAGGATGAACGTTTCAGATTTCATCAGTCCCTTATCATCTTGGAAGATTGGAAGTGTAGGGAGCATTGACCAGGGAACTCAGGTAGGAGGAACAGAAGGTGCAAGACTTTTTAAGGACGTGTTTCGTTCCGCCATTGACAATGTAAAGACCAGCCAGCTGGATGTGGAAAACAAACAGTATCTCCTGGCTACAGGACAATTATCCGATGCCCACAGCTTACCCATTGCGGAGGCGAAGGCGCAAATCAGTTTGGATTTATTGGTATCACTCAGAAACAAGGCGTTGGAAGGCTATAATGAATTGATGAAGATCAATTTATAAGGATCAGGAATAGGAGAGTTTGCAGGTGCAAAAGCTCAAGGAAATGTGGCAGAATCTGTCCGCTAAATCAAAAAAATTATTAGGCATCATTGCGGGAATTACCGTAGTGGTTATTGCCGTTGCCGTCTTCCTCTTGGCAAGAGGGCAGAAAACCGAATATCAGACCCTGTTCTCTTCCTTAAGTCAGGGAGAGGCACAGCAGATTGTTTCTCTTTTGCAGGAACAGAATGTCCCCTATCTCTATGACGGAAAGTCCGGAGCCTTAAAGGTACCCTCCGAGTCTGTGGATACCTTGAGAGCACAGCTTTTGTCCAAGGGCTACCCGAAGTCGGGATTTGCTTACGACATGTATATCGGAAACTCCGGTCTTATGACCACCGAGTCCGATAAAAAACAATATACCCTGTATGATTTACAGGATCGTTTGGGGGCGACCATTCGCCTCTTTGATGGAGTTCGGGACGCCAAGGTTACCATTGCCGAGGGAACGGATCAAACCTATGCCATTGAGGATGAGAATCCGGTACAGGCCAGTGCCAGTGTGGTGGTGACCATGGAGGAGGGGCAGAGTCTTTCCGAAAAGAATGCGGAAGCTATTAAAAACCTTATTGCAAGGTCGGTAAAGGGAATGAACTTTACCAATGTTTCCGTATTTGATGCGGGTACCATGGAAGAGGTGGCAGCAGACGCAGGAGACAGTGCCAGCGGCTCCGGAACCAGTATGGCAAATCTGACCACCACGGTGGAAAACAATATTGCCAACAATATTAAACGGGTTTTGGGAAAGATTTACGGAGGAGAAAACCTGGCGGTTTCCGTAAAGGGAACCCTGAATATGGCGAAGCTGATTCAGGAGAACACCCAGTACACCGTACCGGAAAAAACGGAAGCAACAGATAAAAGAGGCTTACTGAGCAATGAGGAGGTGGCCGGGGAAAATGCCGGAAACAGCGGAGAAAACGCTGCCGGTGTTGCCGGGGCGGATGCCAATGCGGACACCCCAAGATACACCACCCAAAACGGAACGGCTACGACTACGGATAATTATTCTAACTCCAGTGCGACCAGAGAGTGGCTTTACAATGTGCTAAAGGAGCAAAAAGAAATTGCTCCCGGTGTTTTGGAGGATGCTTCCGTGGCGATTGTCATCAATACGGATGACAACAGTATTCCGGAAAGCGATTTGATTAACCTGGTGGCGGATGCTGCGGGAATCAAGCGGGATGAGGCGGCGGATAAGATTACTATTCTTCGTTCTCTGAATAAGACCGCGGTACAACAGACTACAGAGGAGAAGAAGCCGGCAGAAGAGCCTAAGACTCTCCTGAACCAGTTCCCGTTGTGGGCACTGATCGGAGCGGCGGTATCCGCATTCTTACTGATTTTGATTCTGTTGATTTTGATTCTTCGTGGAAGAAAGAAGAAGAAGCTGAAGAAGTTGGCACAGGAAGAAATGGAAAATGCAGCAGCACTCAGTATAGAGCAGCCTACGGATGAAATTACACCGGTAGAGGAAGTTGATGAAGATGAGCTGACTGCTGAGGGCAAGATGGCTCACGGCATGAAGCTGAAGAAGAGTATCGGCGAATTTACGGATCAGAACCCGCAGGTAGTGGCAAAGCTTATTCAAAGCTGGATGAGAGAAGAGGAGCAAAACCTTGGCAGAAAACAGCACAGATCAACAAGAAAAACAAGCTAACCCCATCGATGAAAATCAGGACTTTGTCCCAAAGCTTACAGGAAAACAAAAAGCTGCCCTTGTGGTGGTGTCCCTGGGCTCCGATCGTGCCTCCCAGATCTACAAGTATTTGGGAGAGCATGATATCGAGGAGTTAACCTTTGAGGTGGCGAAAATGGGAAAAACCACCAACTCTATGGTGGAGACTACCTTGGATCAGTTCTATCGTCTTTGTCTTACCCATAAGATGATGACAGACGGCGGAATGGACTATGCCAAGGCGGTTTTGGAAAAGGCCTTCGGAGAATCCGCGGCCAAATCCCTTTTGGACAGAGTTTCCCAGACCTTGGCTTCCAAGCCCTTTAACTTCTTTGCAAAGGGAGATCCCAAGGCATTGTTATCCCTGCTTCAAAACGAGCGTCCTCAGGTTATCGCCCTGATTCTTTCCTATATGGAGTCTGAGCAGGCAGCCCAGATTTTGGAGAACCTGCAGGAGGCAAAGCGTATTCCTACGGTTATGGCTATGGCGAAAATGGACAGAGTTTCTCCGGAAGCCATTTCTATCGTGGAAGAGGAAATGAAGCGTAAGTTCGATACCATTATCACCAGTGAGGACAATATGAATCTGGGTGGTATTGACTTCGTAGCGGATGTGATGAACCACATTGACAGAAGTAACGAGAAGAAGATTTTCGACGAGTTGGATGTTACCGACCCGGATCTATCTGCGGATATCAAGGATAAGATGTTCGTCTTCGAGGATATCCTTACCATGGACGATCGTTCCGTACAGAGATTTATCCGAGATTGTGACTCCAAGGATGTGGTATTCGCCCTGAAGACCGCAAATGAAGAGATGAAGCAGATCTTCTTCAACAACATGTCCAAGCGTATGGCGGAAACCGTTAAGAGTGATATGGAGAACTCCAGAAATGTCCGCTTGAAGGATGTGGAAGAGGCACAGCAGCGTATTGTTAACCTGATTCGTCTCTTAGAGGATAAGGGAGAGGTAATCATTAATAAGGGAGGCGATGAAGACAATGTTCTCGTCTAAAAAAGTGATTCGCTCGGCTAGTAATAGCCAGCTTTCCTCCTTTTTAGAGAGCTTGGAAGAGCCGGAAGAGATTCAAGAGGAGGAAATGGAAGAATTTACTTCCTCCGAAGGAGAAGAAGAGGAGGAAGAGCCGGAAGATGCTCTTCCTCTTCCCGAAACAAAGGCAGAGGACCCCTACCATGAGACCTTGCTGCATTTGGCTTTGGAAAAAGCCCAGAGAATTATGGATGCGGCGGAAAAGGAAGCTAAGCTTTTAAAGGAAAAGGCGGAGGAAGAGGGCTATCAGGCCGGCTTTCAGAAGGGTTTAGAGGCAGGAAAGGCGGAAGCCGAGGAGAAGGTAATGGCGGAGCATGCGGAGGAAATGGAGAATTTCCGGATGGACATGAACCGAAGCCTTCGTATGGTAGAGGATGCGAAAACGGAGCGCCTTTACCGTTATATGGATGAATTAAAGGATGTGGCTATTGCGGTGGCGGAAAAGGTTATTTTGGTGAGCCTTCGTTCCTCGGGAGAAGTTATTCGAAGGATGATTTTAAAAGAGGCGGAGCGTATCAAGAAGACCGCATGGCTGAAAATACATATTGACCGACTGGATTATGAAATGCTGGTGGAGACGGATGGGGATGTGGCCAATGAATTAAGTCAGATTTCCGACAACATCAAGTTTGTGATTGTGGAGAAGGAGGAACCGGGAAAACTGATTCTGGAAACTCCGGATGAGATTGTGGATGCCAGCATCGACACCCAGATGGAAAATTTGCGAGAGAGATTGGGACGATTGGATGCCCAAGAGAGTGAGTAAGGGATGTATGAAAATATTCTTTCCACGATTAAGAAGATGGATACCGTGGAGAATATCGGAAAAATCGAGAATATCGTAGGAATGTCTATGGAAGCCTCCGGCACCGGAAAGTCCAGTATCGGAGATATTTGCATGATTTATAGTGATGAGACGGAAAGCCAGGTGGCCGCGGAAGTCGTGGGCTTCAAGGGAGACCGGGTACAGCTTATGACCTATAAGACCTCTGTGGGCATTACATCAGGCGCCTTTGTACGGAATACAAGAAGGCGCCTTCGTGTTCCTGTAGGGGATTTTTTGAAGGGCAGAATCATTGATGCCCAGGGAAATCCCATGGATGGGGGAGAACCCTTTCCGGAGAGCGATTTCTACACCGTAAACAATTCCTATATGAACCCCTTGGACAGACCGCCTATTCGAGAACGTCTGCACTTCGGAATCAAAGCCATT
>CAUUUY010000030.1:0-10986 GCA_963548305.1 uncultured Oribacterium sp. | reverse complement strand
GGAAGCCATGGCTTACCAAAGCCTGATGACGGAATATCATTTGAGTCAGGAGGAATTGGCGGAAAGGGTGGCAAAAAAGCGTTCCACCATTGCCAACAGTCTTCGTCTTTTAAAGCTTGAGGAAGAGATTTTAGAATATCTCCGTCAGAACCTTTTGTCCGAGGGACATGCCAGAGCCTTGCTATCTGTGGAAAATAAAGAGAAAAGAATTTCTCTTGCCAAGGAATGTGTAGAGAGAAAGTGGAGTGTCCGGGAAATGGAAAGACGGGCTAAAGAAGAAAAAACTCCGACGGAAAGGCAGGAAAAGCCTAAGAATTTAAGCTCTCAGTGGAAAACCATTGTTCACGGCTTGGAAGAGAAAATGAAGGAACATCTGGGGACCAAGGTAAAAATTACCGCCAAGAACGAGGATAAGGGCAAGGTAGAAATCGAATATTACTCGAAGGAAGATTTGGATAGAATCACCCGGATTTTAGAGGGAAGGGGAGAAGAATAAATGGAAGTATTGTTACAGCATGGTAAATTGGTTTTCGTACTGGTTTCCACATTGATTTCGCTCGTTTCTCTCTTTATCGCCCTGAAGGCGGAGGCCAAGTATAAAAAGCTCTATCGCCAGTATGATTATTTCATGCGGGGGAAGGATGCGGAAACTCTGGAGGATTATTTTATTGAGCTGCAGAGGCATGTGGAAAAGCTGGAAGACTTGGAAGAAGAACAGCGGGAAATGCTTAAGATTTTACATAAGAATATCAGACGTTCCTTCCAAAAATGGGGTATCATTCGCTATAATGCTTATGGCGGCATGGGAGGAAACCTCTCCTTTGCCTTGGCAATTTTGAATTATGATAACAGCGGCTTTATCTTTAACTCCGTTCATGCCAAAGAAGGAGGATTCCTCTATATCAAAGAGGTGGAGGAAGGAAGCACTTCCGTTGAGCTGGGAGCCGAGGAAAAGCTGGCCTTGGAAGAGGCTTTAGGCTATAGGAAGAAGCCTTAGGTTTGGGCATGGGTCTTAGGCTATAGGAAGAGCGGATTAGGAAGAAGGTTTAAATTTTGTTAAATAGACTAGGAGAAAGTAAGCAGAAGTTTTGGAATAAAAGAAGAAGTAGAGCTTTGGTATTGGGCGGCATTTTTTTTGTCGCTCTGCTTTTTTATTTTTTCCATTCTTATCGTTCCATGGACCAAAACAATAGAATTTATGCCAATATGGGGAAAAGCAAATTGCCGGTGCTTCATGTATTTTCCTCCGGAAAAGAAATCAATCCTCTCTACGGCTATTTGCAGGAAATGGATGATGCCTTTGTGCGGGACAGCTTAACCTTGCTTCCGGAAAATCGCCGGTGTGAATTGATTTTGGAAGAGGGAAAGTCCGCCCCCAAGTCTGTGCATTATGATATTCGCTCCCTGGATGGGGCAGAACTTTTGGAAAAGGACCAAGAGGGAAGCTTACAGGAGGAAGGGGGAAGGGTTCACATTATCCTTCCTATCCAAAACCTGATGAAGGAGGGAAAGGAGTACCTTCTTCGTCTTCGACTGGATCTGGGAGAAAGCAGCGTCTATTACTATACCCGTGTTTTACTGGGGAAGGAGGACATGGGACAGGAAGTTCTGAGCCTTGCGGAGGATTTTACCAGAAAGAGCTTTTCCAAGTCGGAGGCAAAGAGCCTTAGCACTTATTTGGAAAGTGACGATACCATGGATAACAGTTCTCTTGCCCATGTGAATCTGCATTCCTCCTTTCAGCAGATTACCTGGGGAGACAGCGGTATGGAAATGGACGGGGAGCCGGAGATTCGTTTGAAGGAGCTGGACGGTACCATGGCATTAGTGCAAATCCAGTACGCCTCAAGAGCTACGGATCAGGATGGTAATGTGCACCGTTTTTTCAATGAAGATAACTATGTGATGCGATATGATCCGCAAAGAATTTTCCTGATGGACTTTGACCGAAGAACCAAGGAGCTTTTTGACGGACAGAATTATCGTTACAAGGATAAGAAGATTTTACTGGGTGTGGGGGAAAAGAGCGATATTGAGGCTCTGCAATCCGCTACCAAAAATTTCTATGCCTTTACCGATAAGAATACCCTTTACCGTGCCGACGGAGAAGGAAAGGGCAATATGAATCGAATTTTCTCCTATTCAGAGGGGGAGAAGTCGGTGGAGAAGGAGAGTTTTACCCACGGTATTCATATTTTGAGTGTGGACACCAACGGAGATGTGGATTTTCTGGTATATGGCTATATTCGAAGGGGCCGACACGAGGGTTATACCGGCATTGTTTTTTATACCTATGACAATTCGGAAAATACGGTGGTGGAGAATTTCTTTCTGCCCTTAAAGGCCAGCAAGGAAAAATTGGAGGAAAACATTCAAAATCTTTCCTACTATGCGGACAACCGGATGTTCTACATTTTCTTTGCCGGCAGTATCTATGGGGTGGATACCAACAGTTTCGAGGTTATTACGCTGTCTACCGGTCTTTCGGAAAATGATTTTGCTTCCAGCAGCAGTAAGCAATTTATTGCTTACGGAGAAAAGAACAATGACGGAGAATTGCACAGGGAAATTGCCTTTAGAAATCTCCACGGAGATAAGAATTTGAGCATTTCCGAAGATGGAAAACGACTGAAGGTAATCGGCTTTCTGGGGGAGGATTTCCTCTACGGCTTACAGGACAGCGACAAGGATCAGATTTGGAATCCCCAAGGAGAAGTGCCGGTATCGGAGATTCGCATAGTTGGGGAAGACATGAAGACCAAGCTTTCCTATAAAAAGGATGGCCTGTATTTTGCAAATTTCAGTCTGGAAGGAAATCAGCTTCGATTTGATGAATACCAGCTGCAGGACGGGGAATATCAGTATGTGGGGAAGGACAGCCTGCTTTCCAACAAAGAAATAAAAGATGAAAGAAAGATTACCCTGGAATCCAAGGTTTTGGGAAATATTGGAAAACTGCAGTATCTTCCCATGGTAGGTAAGGCGGTTAGCCAATTTAATCTGCATTACCCGGAAAAGTTCTCTATTGAAAAGGCAGGCTCTATCGAGCTTCCGGGAGATACCAAGGAAGAGAATATACTTTTCTCCGCCTATAGTCTTGGGCATTATCAGGGAGAGTTTTCCACTATGGAGGCGGCCTATAAGAAAATTTATGACCAGTTCGGTTATGTGGTGGATCAGAAGGAGCGGATTGTTTGGAATAGAACAGACCGTCCCAATACTGCTAATCTGAAAATTCAAGAAGAAGATATCAGCAATTTCGTTTCTCAGATTCCGGAGCTTCGAAGGGCTATGGACTATGACAATGGCGTGCTTCTGAACCTTTATGGTATGGATCTGCATGCGGCCCTCTATTATGTGGGTAAGGGCTATCCTCTGATGATTCGCATGGAGGATCAGTGGGAGTTAATCAGTGGCTACAACAACAGCTTTATCACCGTATACACCCTTGGGGGAAGTAGCATACCCAGAAATATCAGTAGAGAAGAAGCCATTGCCAGATACGAAAAGGTGCATAATGCCTTTTACGGGTATTTGAAGAAGTAAATAGAAAAGGAGCTGTAAAAATAGTTTTCTAAGCAATATAGGTCTAAATTTGGGGCACGCTCTCGCTAGCTTCGCCACGTAACGGATACTAAGCGAAAAACTGCGATTCTCTTGTTTTTCGCAAGTACCGACGGGCTCAGACTACCCCTTATTTAGACCTATATTGCCGAAAATCTATTTATTATTTACAGCTCCTTTTGCTTATTCGCAAAACCGGCAAAATACGGACTTTTGCTGTTCTCTCCACTCGGGATCCAGGTTATCACTGATCTCTGCGAATTCATCCAAGCTAAGGGTTTCTCCCCGTACATTTTCCGGATAGGAAAGGGCGGAAAGTACGCTTTTAATCACTTCCTTATCTATGCCTAAACCGGCGGCCAAAGCATTTACCAAGGTCTTCCGTCTCTGCATAAAGGAGGCTTTAATGGTCTTAAAGAGATATTCCGGATTTTCACATTCCACGGGAGATTTCTTATAAACAGAGAGGTGAATTACCATGGAGCTTACCTTGGGACGGGGAATAAAGCAGTGGGGAGGAACCTCCTGTACAATCTCCGGCTTACTGTAGTACTGCACTGCAAGAGATAAAGCGCCGTAGTCCTTGGTACCGGGGCCGGCCTGCATTCTCTCCGCCACCTCCTTTTGCACCATAACGGTGATGGAGCTAAGAGGAAGCTTCTTTTCCAGTAAGGAGAGTAAAATGGGGGTGGTGATGTAGTAGGGAAGATTCGCTACTACCTTTACGGAATGAAAGTCGGGATATTCCTTTAAAAGCTCCGTAAAGTCCACCTTCAAAACATCCTGATGCAGGAGGCGAAAATTTTCTTTACCGGCAAGGTTCTCCTCTAAAATAGGAATCAGCTTATCATCAATTTCAATGGCAATTACCTGCCCTGCATGCTCGCAAAGGGCTTCTGTTAAGGTTCCGATTCCGGGACCAATCTCAATCACCAGATCCTCTTTCTGAATCTTGGCGTGAGAAATGATATGATCCAAGACAGATGCATCAATTAAAAAATTTTGACCGAATTGCTTCTTAAACTGGAAGTTTGTCCTTTGCAATACTGCAATGGTCTCTTTGGAATCTACAAGCTTTGCCATCTTTATACCCCCTAATTTTTCTGTGTAAAATCTTGCCATATTTTCTCTTGGAAAGCAAGAAGAGGAAATTGACTAATTCCATCATTTATACTATCTTTTTTACGAGTAGGAGAGGAGCAAAATATGTACTTAGAACTGGAGGATAGGGAATTTCCTTTTGAATATATTGACCATGACAGAGAGATTGCCCGGGGTATAGTCTTTGATGAGGAGAAGAATTTCTATTTTGTGAGAATTCATAGGGATGATTCTTTCGGAAAGGCCACTCTGATTGAAACTTCCGGGGGCGGTGTAGAAAAGGGAGAAGACTTAGAAACTGCAATACAAAGGGAGCTAAAGGAAGAGCTGGGGGCGGAGGTGGAAATCCTCCGAGAAATAGGGATAGTCAGTGACTACTACAACCTTATTCATAGGCATAATATGAATCATTATTTTTTGTGTAAGCTTTTGTCCTTTGGGGAAAAGAATTTGATGCCCTACGAAATCCGAGATTTTCATATGGAAACCTTGAAGCTGTCCTATGAAGGAGCCATAAAGGAATATGAAAAATGCAGTAATACAAAGTTGGGAAGGCTGATTGCACAAAGGGAAGTTCCGGTTTTGGAAGAGGTCAAGAAGATGCTTTTAATCAATTAGACTTTTTAAAATTGTAAAACATTTGCCAAATAGAAAATAAGTAATATAATAGAAAGTAGGGATTTCCCTACTTTCTATTATATTGAAAGAAGAAGTATAAAAAAGCATATTTAGATTTAGAACTATATTTATGAATTAATGGGGGTGCTTTGGATGATGAATCAAACATTTATTGATAATGCAAAGGTTATGGCAAAAGGACAAGTAACAATTCCAAAGGATATTAGAGAAATTTTAGGGGTTTCTTGCGGTGATAGAATTACATTTGTTGTGGAAAATGGAAGTGTAAGACTTATTAATTCTGCAGTTTATGCTATGCAGATACTCCAGGCTCAAATGGAAGGAGAAGCTGAACAGAATGATTTATCTACAGATGAAGCTATTATGGATCTTGTAAAAGAAGTTCGTGCAGAAAGTGTAGAATAATGAAAATTCTTATTGATACAAATATATTAAAAAAATATCTCCCTTAGACTACTTTCCCTTTCTTTTTCAATCCGTTATACTATAAAAGATATATTACGACTATTTATGGAGGAATTTATGTTTTCCTTGATTTCAAATGATATCGGAATCGACTTGGGAACATCCAGTATTCTGATTTATATAAAGGGTAGAGGGGTCGTATTGAAAGAGCCCTCTGTCATTGCGGTAAATAAAGAAAATGATGAAGTGGTAGCCTTTGGTGAGGATGCCCGTCTTATGCTGGGAAGAACCCCGGACAATATTTCCGCTGTTCGCCCTCTTCGTCAGGGTGTGATTTCCAATTACACCAGAACCGAGCAGATGCTGAAATACTTTATCAATAAGGCGGTGGGCAGAAGAACTTTAAGAAAGCCCAGAATCTGCGTTTGTATTCCCAGCGGAGCAACAGAGGTGGAGAAGAAGGCGGTGCAGGATGCAGCCAGCCATGCAGGAGCCAGAGAGGTAAGCATTATCGAGGAGCCGGTGGCAGCAGCAATCGGTGCAGGCATCGACATTTACAAGCCTCAGGGAAATATGATTATCGACATCGGCGGCGGAACCTCCGACATTGCAGTAATTGCCCTAGGAGGTCCGGTGGTTTCCGAATCCATCAAGGTGGCGGGAGATGACTTCGATGAAGCCATTCTTCGCTATATGAGAAAGAAACATAACCTCCTTATCGGAGAAAGAACCGCCGAGGAAATGAAGATCAATATCGGCTGTGCCAGCAAGAGACCGGAGAATGTGACCATGGAGGTTCGGGGACGAAACTTGGTTACCGCCCTGCCAAAGACCGTAGTGGTAAGTTCAGATGAGCTTTTGGATGCTCTTTTAGAGCCGGCAAGCATGATTGTGAATGCGGTACATCACGTCCTGGAAAGAACTCCGCCGGAGCTTGCGGCGGATATCTATGAGCGGGGAATCGTTATGACAGGAGGAGGAGCCCTGCTTTACGGTTTAGATAAGCTGATGCAGGAAAAGACAGGAATCACCACCATGCTGGCAGAGGACCCTCTTACAGCGGTGGCTATCGGAACAGGAAAGTCCATTGATTTAAGTAACGATGATGATGACTTCTAGTCTGGAAGAAATAGAAGGAAATGTATCCCATATCGTTTTTCGCAGCGAGGAAACGGGATACACCGTGTGTAGTATTACGGATAAGGGAGAAGAGTTCACTTTGGTGGGAAGCTTCTCCCATATTTCTGTGTCGGAAAAAATAAAGGCAAAGGGACGCTGGAAGGAACATCCGGTATACGGCAAGCAGTTCAGCGTTGAGGAATATCAGCTGGAGGTTCCGGACAGTCTTTTTGGCATTGAACAATATTTGGCTTCCGGGGCCATTAAGGGAATCGGTAAGGCCATTGCTGCAAGAATTGTAAAAAAATTTAAAGAAGATAGCCTACGGATTATGGAGGAGGAGCCGGAGCGTCTTGCGGAAATTCACGGCATTTCCATGCAAAAGGCCATGGATATTGCTACGAACCTTTCAGAGCAACGGGAGCAGCAGGACATTTTCCTCCTTCTACAGGGCTATGGCATCAGCCTGAATCTATCCTATAAGATTTACCAACATTTTCAGGGAGAAACCCTGCAGGTCTTACAGGAAAATCCTTATCGCATAGCAGAGGAGCTGGAGGGAGTAGGCTTTAAGAAATGTGATGAGCTGGCGAAAAAGGTGGGAGTGGAGAAAGAATCCCCCTTCCGTATGCGAGCCGGCATCAACTATACCCTCTTACA
Organism: uncultured Oribacterium sp.; assembly: GCA_963548305.1. Classification (GTDB taxonomy): domain Bacteria; phylum Bacillota; class Clostridia; order Lachnospirales; family Lachnospiraceae; genus Oribacterium. Next base: position 3,498 of record CAUUUY010000030.1, on the reverse strand, counting down.
GGGAGAGTGGCATGGACATTGCTACCTTCCTTTTTCGATTTTAAAAAGAGAGGCGGAGCGGATTTTGGAGATGCCTCTGGAAGACTTGGAAGAGCAGCTTCTGGAGCTGCAACTACAAGGAAAGGTAAAGCTTAAGGGGGAAAATGTCTATCGGGCCAGTACCTATTATCGGGAAATGCGGGTGGCCTCCCGTCTTTTACAGTTAAATGTGGAAGAGGAAGAGGCTCATGTGGATTCCTGGGAAAAGGCCATAGATAAGCTTTTGGAGAGAGAAAAAATCACTCTGGATCCTCTCCAAAGAAAGGCGGTAAGCCTGGCCGCATCCTCCGGGGTTTTGGTCATTACCGGAGGGCCGGGAACAGGAAAGACCACCACTATTAAAACCATCTTACAGCTCTTTACCGGCCAGGGAAAGAGCATTGCTTTGGCGGCACCCACCGGAAGAGCGGCGAAACGAATGGGGGAAGCTACGGACTATCCGGCAAAAACTCTCCACCGGCTCTTGGAATACATGGGCCGGGAGGATCAGGAGCAGGAGGATCGGGATTTTTCCCTGTTCCAAAGAAACGAAGAAAATCCTCTGGAATATGATGTGCTGATTGTGGACGAAATGAGTATGGTGGATCTGTATTTAATGGATGCCCTGCTTCGTGCCGTTCCCCTGGGCTGTCGTTTGATTTTGGTGGGGGACAGTGAGCAGCTTCCCTCCGTGGGAGCGGGAAATGTGTTGAAGGATATTATTGCCTCTCAGTGCATGAAAACCATTTCCCTAAAGAAGATTTTTAGGCAGGCCATGGAGTCGGATATTGTGGTGAACGCCCATAAAATAAACCAAGGGATAGAGCCGGATCTTGGGAAGAAATCCAAAGACTTTTTCTTTATCCGGGGGCAGGAGCCGAAGCAGATTCTGGAAAATATCGCCATTTTAATGAAGGAAAAGCTCCCCAAATATCTTTCCACCGATCCTCTTTCCATTCAGGTAATGTCCCCTCAGAAGAAGGGACTTTTGGGGGTGGAAAATCTGAACCGCTTTTTGCAGGAACGCTTGAACCCTCCCGGAAAGAACAAGCCGGAATATGAGGGAAGTGGCAACATTTTCCGGCTGGGAGATAAGGTCATGCAGATTAAAAATGACTACCAGCTGGCCTGGGAAATTCCCGGAAACTTTAACCTGCCTATAGAAAGCGGAGAGGGTGTTTTTAACGGGGATATCGGAAAGATAACGGAAATCAATGCCTACCAAAAGACTGTGACGGTTTTTTTTGAGGAGCGAAAGGTGGTTTATAGCTTTCAGGATCTGGAAAATCTGGAGCTGGCCTATGCCATTACCATTCATAAATCCCAGGGCTCGGAGTATCCGGCAGTGCTACTGCCCATGTATCCCGGTCCGAAAATGCTGATGAGCAGAAATATTCTCTATACCGCCATTACCCGGGCCAAGTCCTGTGTCTGCCTTTTGGGGCATCCCAAGGTCTTTCTGGAAATGCTTCATAACGAGCAGGAATTAAAACGTTACTCCGGCTTGGCTCAGCAATTACAGACCATCGGGGAAAGTTTTTCCGCTTCTTTTTCAATGGAGGGGAGAAATCCATTTTCAGAGGAATAGGAGGTTATTCTACTTTCAAGGGCTGTGATTTCTCTTTCCCATAAGCTACTATCACATCATAGGAAAGGGGGGCTGTATGGATCTTGTTAAAATCGGAAAGTATATTGCGGAAAAAAGAAAAAATCTGGGGATGACGCAAAAGCAGCTTGCTGAGAAAATAGGCATGAGCGATAAGTCTGTGTCAAAGTGGGAGCGGGGCGTTTGCCTTCCGGATGTATCGCTTTACTTTGACCTTTGTTCCCTTCTTGGTATTAGTATTAACGAGTTTTTGGCCGGCGAAGATATTGTCCATGAGAATATTGAAAAGAAGTCTGAAGAGAATATCATAAGTGTTGTTACAGAGAGTAAACAGAAACAAAAAAGATTAAAATTTATCATCTGTGCATTGCTGATTCCTTCCATACTTACAATGTCGCTTATAGCTGCATTCCTCTATCGTGCCCATAAACCGAGGAACTTTATTACACCGGTGGCTGAAAATAGTGTAGAGATGCAGACGGTGAATTTGATTGCAGGACCGGATGGAGCAAATGCTTATCAATTTACTACCACTGATCAGTATGCTCGACTCAAGATTTATTATTCAGAATATCATAAGGGAAAACTGCTAAACAAAGAACCGATAGAGATTGGCTTTGATGATATGGATTCCCCGAAAAATGGAGGTATTATCATCGTTCCGGATTTTGATCATGCAGTAGTAAAGCTGGTTGTTTGGACAGATGAGGGATCCAAGGCTTCTGTAGACTTGCCTCTTATGGAAGGTGTAGAGGGAAGGGAATACTATATCAGCGCACAAAGTCGAATCGTGGGAGAACCAGAAATAATATATGACTTTGAAGACGTTTTGCTGGGATGGACTTACAATAAGGATGAGGTCAAGGTTCCTAATCTTCTTGATGTGCTCTTAGGAAAAACCGACTCTTTCTCTGAAAATGAGTATGTCTATCTATTCTCTTATGAATTTTGCAAAAAATAGGCAATTTAAACGGATTGAAGCCGGAAGAACTCATTTGTCAGGAACTTCGAAGAAAGAAGGATATATGGGAAAAAAAGAAGACTGGAAAGAAGCGATTCTCAATGCCCTCTTTCCTCCCCGCTGCATCCTCTGTGATGAACTTACGGAAAGCGGAAAAGAAGAAATCTGCCCTTCCTGTAAAGCTTACGAAAAAAGGATGGAAGAACCCACTTGTAAAAAATGCGGTAGAGGAATTCTTTTGGATACGGAGGAGTATTGCGGAAACTGCAAAAGACACCGTTTTTCCTTTTCTACCGGTATGATGCTGTATGAATTAACAGAGGAAGTGGAGGACGCTCTGGTGCTGTTAAAGTATAAAGGCAGAAAAGACAAGGGCAGCTTTTTTGGAAAGAAGGCCGGAGAAGTCTTTCGGGAAAGGATAGAAGAGCTGGGGATTCAAGCCATAGTTCCTGTCCCTGTCCACCCTAAGAGGCGGCGGGAAAGAGGCTATAATCAGGCAGAGGTCATTGGAGAAAGCCTGGCCAAGGTCTGCGGCATCCCTCTGGTTTCAGAGTATTTACAGAGAGTCAAGAAAACCAAAGCCTTAAAGGACTGTAGCCCGGAGGAAAGACTATTAAATCTCTTGGAAGCAATTCATTGTGAAGCATTACCCTCGGATGTAAAGCGTGTGCTTTTGGTGGATGACATCTTTACCACCGGAGCCACTATGGAGGCCTGCAGCAGAAAACTCCTAGAAGCCGGAGCGGAGGAAGTGCACATTCTTTCCATAGCCGGAAGAGTAGAGCGTTAAACAAAGGAGCTGTAAAAATCAGAAGTATAGCTGAAGCGATAGATGCAGTATAGGTCTGTAAGAGGGGTAATCTGAGCCCGCCGGTACTTACTGAAAGCGAGCAAAGCGAAGCTTGAAGTTAGT
>CAUUUY010000029.1:0-11016 GCA_963548305.1 uncultured Oribacterium sp. | reverse complement strand
CTCTTTCCTCCACCACTTCTAAGAGTTGATTTAAATTACTTTCGGACAGAAAATAAAGTTCCCCTTCCACTTCTCCCATGCGATTGGCTCTAAGCTTGATCTGCTTTAGGGATTCCTCACCGGAGACATAGAGAACTTTCTTTCCTCCCTTGGAAGCCAAGTACAGGCTTACGGCGAGGAAAATGGTGGATTTTCCGATTCCCGGATCTCCTCCTAATAAAACGAGGGAGCCGGCCACCAAGCCACCTCCCAATACTCTATTAAGCTCTCCATAGCCGGTGGAAATACGATCTTCCTTATCTAAGGGGATTTCCTCCAGCTTTTTCGCTTCTGCCCTTTTCAGGGGAAGCATAGCTCCTGCTCCCCCCGGTCTTTTTTTACTTTCCTTTGGAGCCTCCACCATGGAGTTCCAGGCCTTACAGGAAGGACACTGTCCCAACCATTTGATGGTCTCATAACCACATTCCTTACAGAAAAAAAGATTTAAACTTTTTGGCATTCTTCCTTCCTTTTTCTAATGCTGGTCTTTAATTTCTCTCCGGTTCTGTCCATTTTCACGGTAACCAAAGAGCCCTGAGGAATCTCTCCCTCTAAAATGGCTTCAGAGAGTAAGTCCTCCACCTGGGTTTGGATGGTTCTCTTTAAAGGTCTTGCACCAAACTTGGGATCATAGCCCTTTTCCACCAGGAAATCCTTGGCTCCCTTATCTAAACGTAAGCCAAGATCCAGTTCTCCCTTTGCCCTCTTATACAACTGAGACAGAAGGATATCCAAAATCTTGGACATATCCTCCTTACTGATGGGCCTAAAGACAATGATTTCATCAATACGATTTAAAAACTCCGGTCTGAACAGATTTTTCAGCTCTTCCAGTACCTTATTCTTCATGTATTGATAATCTTTATCCAGCTGTCCGGGAGTCGTATCAAAACCTAACTTTTTCGGGCTGATAATCTGCTCCGCCCCTGCATTGGAGGTCATGATAATGATGGTATTCTTAAAGGAAACCTTTCGTCCCTGAGAATCGGTAATATGACCGTCATCCAGCACCTGTAAAAGAATGTTCAACACATCCGGATGAGCCTTCTCAATCTCATCAAAGAGAATGACAGAGTAGGGATTTCTTCTTACCTTCTCAGAAAGCTGTCCCCCCTCATCATAACCCACATCTCCGGGAGGAGAACCAATCATCTTGGAAACACTGTATTTCTCCATGTACTCCGACATATCTACACGGATAAGATTTTGTTCAGAGCCGAAAATCACCTCCGCAATAGCCTTGGACAGCTCTGTCTTTCCCACTCCGGTAGGCCCCAGGAACATAAAGGAACCGATGGGGCGCTTAGGATCCTTTAAGCCTACACGGCCTCTCTTGATGGCTTGCGCAACAGCCTTCACCGCCTCATTCTGACCAATCACTCTTTCATGAAGAAGATTTTCCAGATTCTTTAGTCTTTCCGTCTCCGTTTCTTCCAGCTTCTTGGTAGGAATCTTCGTCCAATCGGAAACTACCTGGGCAATGTCCGACTCCCGAACGTGAAGACGATTCTCTTCCCTTTCCTTCTTCCAAAGCTCCAGTTCCTTGCTCAGGCGCTTTCTTTTCTGTTCCTGTTTTCTCTTAATCTGAGAAGCCCCTTCAAAATCTTCCCTACGAATGCAATCTTCCTTTTCCTCTTCAAATTCTGCAATCTGGGCTCTTAGTTTCTTGATGGCCGCAGGCTCTCCGCTATTTAAAATGCGAATTTTAGAAGCAGCCTCATCGATTAAATCAATGGCCTTATCCGGCAAATATCGATCGTTAATATAGCGGGCGCTAAGCTTTACCGCCGCCAGAATAGCCTCTTCTTCAATTACAACCTGATGATGCTCTTCGTAACGCTCTTTGATGCCTTCCAGAATCTTGATGCTTTCTTCTTCCGTAGGTTCTTCTATAGTAATTGGCTGAAAACGTCTTTCCAGTGCCGCATCCTTTTCGATATGCTTTCTATACTCCTCCAAGGTGGTTGCACCGATAATCTGCAGCTCTCCTCTGGCCAAAGCAGGCTTTAAAATATTGGCAGCATCCAGTGCTCCTTCGGCGCCTCCCGCTCCGATGATGGTATGAATCTCATCAATAAAAAGAAGCACCTCACCGTCTGTTCTTGCCTCTTGAATAACCTTCTTAATCCTTTCCTCGAACTCTCCCCGGTATTTGGAGCCTGCCACCATGGCAGATAAATCCAAAGTTAATAAACGCTTTTTTAAAATACTGTCCGGAACATCCTTTGCCGCAATTTTATTGGCCAGGCCTTCCACCACAGCAGTCTTCCCCACTCCGGGTTCTCCTACAAGGCAGGGATTATTCTTGGTTCTTCTGGACAGAATCTGAATCATTCGCATAATTTCCTGTCCGCGACCAACCACAGGATCCAACTTTCCTTCCTTTGCCAACGCGGTAAGATCCCGGGAATACTGATCCAATGTCGGCGTCTGCACGGATCGTACTTCCTTCTCTCTATTGTTACGCTCTTCCACCAGATTGTCTCTTCCAATGGCGGAATTCAGCTGGGTATAAATCTTCTGCATGGAAACACCCAAAGTTGAAATAATTCGGGATGCCACACAGTTTCCATCCTTCAAAATGGCCATCAAAAGATGTTCGGTTCCCACCAGACGGGACTGTCCCTCTCTGGCTTCCTGCATCGCCTGCTCCAGAACTCTCTTGGCAGATGGGGTATAACCGCTGGGATCTGCAAGAGAAACACCGCTTTCTCCGCTAACCATAAACTTGGCAATCATATCCGCAATCTTTTCTTCCGTAACGCCATTTGCCTTTAAAACCTTCCCTGCAACGGCTGTACCTTCCCGTACAAGACCTAAGAGGATATGCTCTGTTCCAATATATTGATGATGGCACTCTTCAGCCACCTCTATGGCAAGTTGTAAAGACCTTTGCGCCTGTATCGTAAACTGATTCATCTTCTCCACCCTATCCTTTTCTATACAATACTGTTTCTGCTTTTATAGTCCCTAAAAGCAGTGTTGTCCAGTTAAAATTTTCTGATTGAATCTAAATATTTTATCATGATAGCAAAGCTTTTTGAATAATCTGTGAAGGAGTCCTATGAGAAAAATTTTCATGGATAAAAAAATTCATGCAGTATAGCTCTAGGATAAATCCTACTTTTATGGCTATACTGCATGATAAACAGTCTCTTACAGTTCTTCGATTTCCAGCTCTACTTCTTTGGTATGCTCCAAAGAGTCCTCTTTTTTATGCTTCTCTTTGTCCGCCAATCTCTTTTTATCTTCTGCAGATAAGGAAATCGCTCTGGTGGCTCCTAAATCCGCATCTTCAATATCGGATCCGTTTTCACCCTCATGATGCACATTTGGTCTACGACCGATCAGTTTGGTCCTTCCCTCTTCTTCCTCTTCCTCGGGGAAATCCTTCTCCTTCATGGGAAATTCCTCCTTTAAAGAGAAACGCTCCACATTGGGTCGGCTTTCCTTTCGCTCTCGCTCCAAGGTTTCTTTCTGGAAGGCAATAACTTTTTTCAATCTGCTACGTGTCTGCCACAGGAAGATGGATAGGGCGGCAAGAAGCAAAGCCACTAAGGCAAAAACTATGCTTAAGATGGTCTGAACATTATATTTTCCTACCAAAGTATCATATTGAGTCAATAAAGTCGGATAGCTTTCCGCATTTTTCTTCTGCTCAGCCTCTAAAGGATCCTGAAAATACCGCTGAATGGTTTTTTCCTTTAAGTCATAGCGATAAAAATGTAAATCTCCCGCATCATTCATTCCATAAACAATGATGTACTGATGCTCTGTATCGGCCTTCCATACCCATCCCTTTACCTGATGACCGTCTACATCAATGGTGCTTTCCCAAAAGCCATCCGGAATCTTTACATCGGAGCCGGGATTCATAATGGTAATACTCTTATCCTTTGCGGTAAGCTTAACCCCCTCGTTCTTGGTCTCCGCCTCTTCACTTTCTTCTGCAGAAGATGAGCTTTCCGCCGCACTTTCACTGCTTGTTTCTTCTGCAGTAATATTTACGGCGCCCTTTCCCACATGGGTAAGGTTTAAAAGACTTTCATCCCCACTGTATATTTCCTGTTTTTCTACCGTAATACTGGACTGTCCTGCGGAAGCTGCCTTGAATTTCAAAGCAAAGGCCAGGGTATTTGCTACGGAATTATCGCCGGTACCATGTACACGCAGTGTTCCTGCGCCTCCATCAGTGTTCGTTCCGCTGACAAACTGTAATGCATTACTGTCATAGCGAAGGGTGATATCCACTCTGGCTAAGGGAGTATCACTTTTAATCTTCATATTCACCGTGATTTCTTCTCCTACCTTACCCGTCGGATCGGAGAAGCTCAGTTGTCCGTCTGCAGCAAACACAGCCATGGAAAACAGAAGGCTGAGCAGGCAAGTATATAGTATATATTGTAATGATTTCATTATTATTTCCTCAAATTCCTCTGATTCGAGTCTTTCCATCCTCTGACAGTACCCGAAGTTTTACTCGACATATTCCGTTATATTTTACTGAAAGAAGAGAATTCTTTCAAGACTTTTTAACCAAGAGGACTCTTCCCAATCTCCACTACTTCTACACCGCTTTCAGTCTTCCCTGCTGTGCTACTGCTATTTCCATTAGCGCTTGTATTTCCGGCATTGTTTGCTGCGCCGTTCCCGCTTCCCGAGGTATTTCCGGAACTGCTTCCACTGTCTTTTCTTGTGGGTTTCTCATCTCCGGTAGGAATCGGCTCTTTCTGTCCCGGCATATCCTTATATACAGGGATGGAGAAAACCAGGGCTTTATTTTTCATATCCTTGCTGTAAGCGGAGGATAACTTGGCCCCTTCCTCTGCAGCGCCCTGTACATTGGTCATATACTGATGCTTAAACAGGTTGGAACCCTGTACATTCCATTTCTTCAGGTACAATGTATTCTGTCCCGCATTCATATAATTTTCCGCAAAGAACTGCGCTCCGCCCACAATGGACTTTTCTCTGCTATTCCAGGGACGCATATAGCTGCCACTTTGCTTGGCATACCAGATTCCTCTCTCGATGGCTCCCATCTTTCCGTCCTGGTAAGCTCCGATATTAAAATAATTATAATGTCCGCTGCTTCCGGAAATAGAACCGCTGCTTCCTTTTCCCTGCTCCTGTAAAATCATGGAAGCCAGAACATAGGGATTCTGCTTAGACTGCTCTGCAGCCTTCATAATAATACCCACATAATCCACACCGCCTGCATTGGTTCCGCTGTTTGTATTGGAATTGTCTGTAGATGCCGCTGTGGTTTCGGAAGGAATAACCGTTCCCTCCCCATTGGATAAGTTTGTTCCCGGTCCTTCGTTGGAAATAACTACTGTTTCCGTTGAACTCTGGGTAGAGGAAGCATCTCCTCCGCTGTTTCCCCCATTTCCACCGGCTTGACTTCCGCTATCCATAAAGCTGCCCTTTAGCATAGCTACCAAACCGTCTCTCGTTTGCTCATCCGGATTATAGCTATGGAGTAAGAATTGGAAAATGTAGGACTCATCCAAAAAGTTTCTGGGATCCATATAGTACGCGGTTAATTGTCTGGAGGCACCAACCCAGGTAGGACCGTCAAATCCTACCCATGTTCCTGTATTCCAATCATATTTTCCCTGATCGGTGGACTTCCAGGATGAAATAGCATTCTTGTCTACAAGACTGCCTGTTCCTTCCATTTCACCGTCTAAAACTCTCTGCCAATCCAAATTGGTATGTAAAGCCTTAAACTGCCAGTTGGGGAACTCTGCATGAAGAGCTCTTAAGCCGTCCTTATAGGCTTCCGGAAAGCCCTGTTGATTCAAAGCGTTCTCAAAGGCCTCATCCCTTTGGTATTGAACAGGAAATTTCACAAAATCGGAACGAATATAGCCGCTTCCCCCCTGGAAGCTAACCGGATACCAGCTTTCTCCTGAGGAGTTTTGTACCGGATCCCCTACTTTTACGGCTGTATTGGAATAAAGGTTCGTTACCTTTTTACTGTTTTTATTGGCTTCAGCCCTTACATTGACCATACTGCCTTTAATTACGGCATCCTTTTCTGCAGCAAAAGCTTGCGTAGCAAAAATACTGCTCAAGATTAATCCTAAACTTATAAAACGTCTCCAACTTGTCTTTCTCATTTTTCTCCCTGCCCTTTACGCCAAAGAATGATGTTCTCGAAGAAGCATCTCTTTGTGATCCATCAGGGAAAAAATCCCTGTCTTTATACATCTGCATTTCTATCGGAAATTATAAAGATTAAAAAATAATTTTCAATGAAGATTTTCTTGCATCATTTTAATTTTTTTATTTCCTCCCGTCAATGCTTCTTGGAATTATTCAGACAAATGACAAAGAAACGTAATGAACGAGGATATGAAGAGATCATAGCTGGAATGAATTTATCCTCTACCGTATAGCTTTTGGAACGGGACACGCTCTCGCTAACCTCGCCACGTAACGGCTCTAAGCTTTTACAAAACAAAAGCTAAGAGCCGACGGGCTCAGATTGTCCCTTATCAAAAACTATCCAAGAAGAGAGCAATATGATACTCCTCTGCTTATAGACTCTAAAAGAATGAAGACGGAAACAAAAAGAACTGTAAAAATCAAATTAATAAAGCGATTTTCGGCAATATAGGTCTGAATGCGGGGTAGTCTGAGCCCATCAGTACTTACTGAAAGCGAGCCAAGCGAAGCTTGAAGTTAGTACTGTTATGTGGCGAGGCTAGCGGGAGCGTGCCCCGTTTCAGACCTATATTGCTTAGAAAATCATTTTGATTTTTACAGTCTCTTAGATTTGTTTTGTCCTTCATCTACCTCAATTTACACCGGGTAGGCTTTATTTTCTTTGTCCGCGCTCTTTAACGCGATACCGGATTTCTGGGCATCTCTGTACTGGAAGAAGTCCTTGGCCACCTGAGGGAATAATGCGTAAGACAGTACGTCCTCCGGCTGCTGTGTCCATTCCTTACATTCTTCCTTAAACTGCTCAAGCTGTGGCGGAATGTGGTCTGCAGGGCGATCTGTCATCTGCTTCTCTCCCTTTAAGACCTTCTTCAGCATTTCTTCATCCATAGGCTTTACGGTTCTACCAAACTCTCCCGCAACCAGCTTATAAGACTCCTTGGGAACCATCTTATAACGCTCTCCGGTAATAACATTCATTACCGCCTGGGTTCCTACAATCTGAGAAGAAGGTGTTACAAGTGGCGGCTCTCCGAAGTCCTTACGCACTCTTGGAACCTCCTCCAAAACCTCCTGTAGCTTCTCGTCCTTTCCTGCCTGATGAAGCTGGGAAATCAGATTGGATAACATTCCACCGGGAACCTGATACTTTAAGGCTTTAATGTCTACACCCAAAACCTTTGTAGAAAGAAGGCCGGATTTGATACATTCCTCCCGGTAGGGCTGGAAATAGTTGGAAATCTCGATGAGCTTGTCCAGATCAAGGCCTGTATCATACTCGGTGCCCTGCAAAGCCGCCACCATAACCTCTGTGGAGGGCTGGGAGGTTCCCATAGCCAGGGGAGTGGATGCGGTATCAATAATATCCGCTCCCGCTTCGATAGCCTTTAAATAGGTCATGGAAGCCATACCTGAGGTGTAGTGGGTATGCATTTCGATAGGAAGTGAAGTTCCTCTCTTTAAAGCCCCAACAAGCTCTGTAGCCTCCTTCGGAAGAAGTAATCCCGCCATATCCTTAATGCAGAGGGAATCCGCACCGAGATTTTCTACATCTCTTGCCAAATTCTCCCAGTATTCCAAAGTATAAGCATCTCCCAGAGTATAGCAAAGAGCGATCTGAGCGTGTCCCCCCTCTTTTCTGGTAGCCTTAACGGCAGTTTCCAGATTTCGAATATCATTTAAACAGTCGAAAATTCGAATGACATCAATACCGTTTGCAACAGATTTTTCTACAAAGTACTCCACCACATCATCTGCATAGTGATTGTAGCCTAAGATATTCTGTCCGCGGAACAACATTTGCAGCTTCGTATTCTTAAAATGTCTTTTCAACATCCGAAGTCTTTCCCAGGGATCTTCCTTTAGGAAACGCAGGCAGGCATCAAAGGTTGCTCCTCCCCAACATTCCACCGCATGATATCCTACCTGGTCCATCTTGTCCAAAATAGGCTCCATTAATTCACTGGGCATTCTTGTGGCAATCAAGGACTGATGCGCATCTCTCAGCACGGTCTCCGTAATCTTAACTTTTGCCATATTTTCCCCTTTCTATTTCACTCCAAACACAGCCATAAAGATTCCTGCTGCAACCGCCGTTCCGATAACCCCTGCCACATTTGGTCCCATGGCATGCATTAAAAGGAAGTTGGTCGGGTCTGATTCCGCTCCCACCTTTTGGGATACTCTTGCCGCCATAGGAACTGCGGAAACGCCTGCGGAACCGATTAACGGATTAATCTTCTTTCCGGAAGCATAGTACATCACTTTTCCGAGAAGTACTCCTGCCGCTGTTCCGAAGGCAAAGGCCACCAGTCCCAAGAAAACAATCTTTAAGGTATTTACATTTAAAAAGGCTTCTGCGGAGGTGGTTGCTCCTACAGAGGTTCCCAGTAAAATAACCACAATATACATCATGGCATTTGCCGCAGTATCGGTTAACTGCTTTACCACGCCGGATTCTTTAAACAGATTTCCCAGCATCAGCATACCCACAAGGGGGGCTGTGGTGGGCAAAATCAAACAAACCACAATGGTTACCACAATGGGGAACAGAATTTTTTCCAGCTTGGAAACCGGTCTTAACTGCTCCATCTTACACATCCGCTCTTCCTTCGTGGTTAAAGCCCGCATAATAGGAGGCTGGATGATAGGAACCAAAGACATATAGCTGTATGCCGCAACCGCAATAGGTCCCAGTAATGCCGTCTGTCCCAGCTTATTGCAAAGGAAGATGGAGGTTGGACCGTCCGCTCCTCCGATGATGGAAATTGCCGCAGCCGCCGCTCCGTTAAAACCAAGGAAAATGGCAATAAAGTAGGCTGCGTAAATACCGAACTGTGCCGCCGCTCCCAGTAAGAAGCTGATGGGATTGGCAATCAGTGGGGAGAAGTCTGTCTGGGCTCCCACCCCCAGGAAAATCAAAGACGGTAAAATGGTCCACTCATCTAATCGGAAGAAATACCATAAAAGTCCCCCGGTTCCGTTGATGGACTTTTCCGGGCTTAACATAATATCCGGATAGATATTTACCAAAAGCATTCCGAAAGCAATAGGTACCATCAATAAGGGCTCAAAGCCCTTGGCAATTCCCAGATACAGGAAAACCAGGGCAACGAGAATCATCAGGTAATTTCCCGGAGTAAGATGAAAGAAGGCCGTTTGCTGTAGTAGATTGGATAAGGTCTCTACTATATTCATGAAAATATCCTCCTATCCTAACTTTATGCGTTTAAGCTGGCCAATTTCGCACCGGATTCCACGCTGTCTCCCACCTTTACGTTAATGCTTGCTACAACACCATCCTGGGGAGCTACAATATCGTTTTCCATCTTCATGGCTTCCAAAACAAGAAGTACGTCTCCTGCCTTTACACTATCTCCTTCTTTCGCCTTTACCGCAAGAATCTTTCCGGGCATAGGCGCGGATACTGCCACATTGCCTTCCTTGGCAGCAGATGCTGCAGGTGCGGAGGCTACAGGAGCAGAAGCTGCGGGAGCGGATTTCTCCACTGCCTTTGGAGCGGAAACAACACCGCCGTTTTTCTCCTCTACTGTTACATCATAAGCTACACCGTTTACTGTAATTGTATACTGCTTCATAATCTCTCCTTATCTCCGTCTTCTAATCGAACGAACCACCAGACCGTTGTTTAATTCCTTGGCATCCTTAAAAGGATTTTCCACGACCTGCTCCGCTTCATAGGCCTCAATAGCCGCCATCATTACAATGCTTAATACATCCTCAGGGATACCCTCTTCTTTTTCTATAACCGGAACCACGCGCTTGGGAACTTGCTTTTCTACCGCCTTAGCTGTAGGAGCCGGCATCTTTCTCTTAGCCTTTTTCTCCTGGTGTTTTTCTTCCCAAATGTGAATGTACTTAAAGAGGCTGATAATCCAGGCAATGAAAATGAGTACGGCAAAAACCATTCCCATTCCCACCAATAAGTTTTGTCCTGCAGAAGCCATCTTCTCTTCCATACTGTACTCCGGAACAAAACTCATGGAGGTAAATCCGCTGTAATCCTCTTTTAAGGATGCATCAAAGTCTAATTTTCTTTTTTCGAACTGTGCCACAAGATGGAACTTGTATTCTCCATTCTCTTTTGTGACAATGTTCTCCTTGACCTCCTGAAATTCTCCAAGCTCCTCTTTGTCATTCTTGAAATTATTTAAGGCATTATAGAGAACCTCTTCCTTAGCCTTGTAGGCCTCCTGAATCCCCTGATTAAGACTACTCTCATCCTGGGTTACCATAGAGGTAAAATACTGCTCTATCGTTTGTTCAAGTTCAGCCGATGTGGAAGGATCCAAGGCTTCCGCTTCCACAGTCTGCTTTCCGCAGGAAAGCAAAAAGAGGGACAGAAGCAAAGTACAGAGGAGGAATAATTTCTTTATTTTCTTCATTTTCCCCTCCTAGTTGCTTCCGAATTTTTTATGAAAATCAAAGTTAGCCTTTCCGTATAACATTTCAAAAGCGGAAATAATTCTTTGACGGCTTTCCTCCGGTAAAATCAAATCATCCACATATCCTCTCTTTGCCGCCGCTAAGGCAGAGGATTTCTCCGCTAAAAATTTCTTACTTTCCTCTTCTCTCTCTGAAGCGGATTTTTCAGGATACAAAATATCCGCTGCGTACTTGGCATCCATAATGGAAATCTCAGACTCGGGATATGCATAAACCAGGTCCACCCCCAGACCCTTGCTGCCAATTGCCGCTCCTGCGGAACCGATAGCCTTCTTCACGAGGCTCACCATAGGCACGGAAGCATTTCCATAGATGGAAAGAAGACTTGCCATAGCCTTT
>CAUUUY010000028.1:0-11022 GCA_963548305.1 uncultured Oribacterium sp. | reverse complement strand
TCGCACTATCCGCTTTAGTCTCGTATATGTTCTCTTTTCTAAACACCCTGATTACGGACATGAATAAAATCTTAAGATCTTCCAAAACTCCAATTCTTCTAAAATTGTCTACATATTGATTGTCATAACCCACTTTTTCATCCCAACTAATATCATTTCTGCCTTTTACCTGGGCCAAGCCTGTGAGTCCGGCTTTCACTTCAAATCTTTTTTTATACCGTTTATTCAGAGTGTCAAAATCCCCTAATTCATAACTTACACATGGTCTTGGTCCAACCACACTCATATCTCCTTTTATAATATTAAAAAGCTGAGGTAATTCATCAAGGCTGGTATTCCGTAGAATTTTTCCTACCCTCGTTACTCTCGGGTCATTCTCATAATTAAACAATCCGGCATCCATTTTTTCAGCATTAACAACCATAGAACGAAATTTATAAAGATTAAATATTCTTCCATCTTTTGTTCTTCTGCCTTGTTTAAACAATATTGGTCCTTTGGAGTCTAATTTAATCCATAACGCTAAAGCGATCCAAAGGGGGAATAGAACTAATGCCAGTACCATAGAAGAAGCAACATCAAAGATCCTTTTTACAACCAAATTAATTCTATACATCCCTAATTCCTTTTCATTTACACTAATATTAACTACTTTATTTAAAAACTATAGGTATGAAACAAATCCTCAAAGCTCTCAGCATTCTTAATAACTTGTACCTTATCTCCACTTATGTCTATAATCGCGAAATTAGGAAGAATAAAGGGCGGTTTCATAACCACGGAATATGAACCGCAATTTTGTATAACTAGATAATCTCCAATGCCAATCTTACCACTATATCCTCTTTGTAAAACATCATCTTCAATACAAGTAAAACCTACTATATCTGCCTTCTCCACATAGAATCTTTCTCCTCCGCCATCAATAATTTCCATAGGAGGGTTAATGCCGGTCATGCTAATATTTTTTTGAGACCCCAAAGCAGTCACTATTGTCTTTCCCCTCACTTGTTTAATCGTTTCTACTTTACTTACAAATCTCATGCAATCTCCTGCTATTGCTGATCCCGGTTCAATAAATAAATATGGCGAATCTGTTTGTCCTTCAAAATAATCAGCAAAAAGCTTTGCAGACTGACTTGCATAATCATGATATGAAATATTATCTACACCTAATTGCATCCTAAGGGAGTCTGGCATTTTACCGTAAATTCCCCCTCCTATATCCAGACGTTCCGGCTTTAGGCCGTATTTCTTGAGTACTTTTTCATAGATCTTGAGCATTCCCATTGTACGTGCTTGCCAATATTCAGGTGATCTTTTTGCAAAATGAGCTTGGAGATTAATGAGTTTCATATTTTTCGAAACAGCAATCCCCCTTAAAACCATCTCAAAATCATTTCCGTCCACATCAAATCCAAATCTTGAAAGAACTCCGTCACCAACATCGTAATTGCAACGGATTCCAACGTTTAGTATGCAGTCTCCATACTCCTCAGCTATAACTTTGATCTTTTCATATTCATAAATAGAGTCAATATTTACTGTTCCACCGGCAAGCAGTAGTTCTTTGACTTTTAACATATTCTTAATAGGACCATTCCATATGATATGTTCCGCCTTTACACCTGCTTTTAAGGCAATCTCCATCTCCATATCGGAAACTATTTCCGCAAATCCTCCTAGCCTATTCACGATTTGAACCAGTTTAGGGATATAATTCGTTTTATAGGAATATGCAATATTAAACTTCGGATAATACTTTTTAAACGAAGCAGTTAATTCTGTATAGTTTTTTTCAAATATCTCAGACTCCAGTAAATAAAAGGAGCTTCCATATTTACCTGAAAGATTATTCAATAATTCTGTATCGAGAGCCCTTTGCATCATATCCCCCACACAATTCTACTTTTCTTTTTTCGACTTAAGCGTCCTTACAATCTCATCCACTAGACCTATCATTTCCTCTTTATTTTTCAAAAAGGCTTCCTGCGGATATTGACTCAATAAATGTTCAAAATTTCTTAATTTATCCATATTTTCCTTGAAAACGCTATCTATTACATCTATTTTTTCAATCTGTGCATAATTGCAAAAAGTTCTAGATAAAATTGCACGAGTTGAACCCAAACGGTAATGCTCCATGATAATTTTTTCTGCCGGCAATAGACCTTCTCCAAGTTTAGCAATTCCACCAAATCCATATGGAATATCCGCTTTTCTGAATTTATCACACAACTCTTCGACCACACCATTCGTCAGTAGTTCAAACATAAATGTTAAACCATAAGAGAGGTGCAAATCATTTAAGCCGATATGTATCTCATCGAAACCACCATTACTTAAAACTTCATCTACACATTCTACTGCTTCTTTCGTTTCCAAAAGTAAGGATGTTTTACACCTCCCATTAACGTTTTGAATAAAATTTCTTACTTCCTGATTGGATTTCCAATAAGGTAACATTATGACATCACTACCAGCTTCTATTACTGACTCAATTTCTTGAGGAGAATTCTCGTTCCATGGATTAATTCTCACCATTAGTTCTGCCTTGGTAAGAAGTGGCTTTATAGCAGAAATGTCAGAAATGGAATGTTGAGATTTTACCGTATTCATTTGTTTCTGACGTTCTTCTTTGCCCAACCGCTCTAGGTCTATCCAAATTCTATCTACACCATATTTTTCCGCAATGATTGCAACATCAGGTCGATTTGTGATGTAAAAGAGAACGAGATAATTGGATTTCCTTTCCATTAGCTTTGCTCCTTCTTTTTCCATGCCGAGATTTATTCCGCCGGCTTATAAGTCCCCACAATGTCCTTCACCATTTCCCGGATATCGTCCTTGTTCTTATAGGCCGCTTCCATCAGGTCGTCCACCTTCCCCAGGAAGGCATCAATATCGAAACTCAGCGGCTTTCCGATATGAATACGCTCGTTGGCGGTGTTCTGCAAGCCCTCCTCCGCCATCAGCTTTTCTTCGTATAGCTTTTCTCCCGGACGAAGTCCGCTGTATTGTACCTTGATATCGATATCCGGCTTAAATCCGGAAAGGCGAATCAGGTTTCTGGCCAAGGTGTCAATCTTTACCGGGCTTCCCATATCCAAGACAAAGATTTCTCCTCCCTTGGCAAAGGTTCCTGCCTCTAACACAAGGCTTACCGCCTCAGGAATGGTCATAAAGTAACGAATGATATCCGGATGGGTTACCGTGACCGGCCCGCCTTTTTCGATTTGCTTTTTGAAAATGGGAATGACGGAGCCGTTGGAACCCAATACATTTCCGAAGCGCACCGCCACAAATTCCGTCTGGATATCCTGGAACACTGCCCCAGTGCCGTCTTTATCCGCATTCTCCATGCCCTTATGGGTGAAGAGCTGTGGGATGTCCTGCACTCTGCCTGCCTTAATCTTATTGTCAAAGGCCTGAATAATCATTTCGCAAAGTCGTTTGCTTGCCCCCATGATATTGGCAGGATTCACCGCCTTATCCGTGGAAATCAGCACAAAGCGCTTACAACCGTTCACCATGGCTGCATAGGCGGTTTTGTAGGTTCCCAAGGCATTGTTCTTAATACTTTCGCAGGGGCTGTCCTCCATCAAGGGCACATGCTTATGAGCCGCTGCATGATAAACGATTTCCGGTCTGTACTCCTTGAAAATCTGGAACATTCTCCGGGAGTCTCGTACGGAGCCGATCAATACCAGTAAATCCAACTCCGGAAAATTTTCCCTTAGCTCCAGCTGGATATTGTAGGCATTGTTCTCATAAATATCGAAGATAATCAGCTTCTTAGGACTGTGGCCTGCAATCTGCCGGCAAAGCTCCGAGCCGATGCTGCCTCCTCCGCCGGTGACCAATACCGTCTTTCCGTTAATAAAGGAAAATACCTCCCGAAGATCCACCTTGATCGGGTCTCTTCCCAGCAAATCCTCCACGGAAACCTTCCGCATGGCGCTGGCACTGACCTGTCCGGTAACCAGCTGGTACATTCCGGGAAGGTTCTTCAGCTCACAGGTGGTTTCGTTACAGATTTGCAGAATATCTCTTCTTTGAGAAACCGTAGCGGAAGGAATAGCCAGGAAGATTTTATCCACGGCAAATTTTTCCACCGCCTCCAAAATGCTTTCTCTTCCTCCCACCACAGGGATATTGTCGATCAATCTTCCCCATTTGTTTTTGTTGTCATCAATGATACAAACTACAGCCCCGTCCACTTCTCCGGAGCGTTGAATATCACGAATCAGCATTTGCCCGGCAGAACCTGCTCCGATTACCATAATTCGATGATGGCTTTTCTTGTTATTGACCTTTCGAAGAAGCAGGATAAAGCGATAGGAAAAGCGAATGCCCAGTACTGCCAGATACTGTAAAATCGCCCCGATAACATAGTAGGAAATCGGCATTCTTCCCCAAAAAGCCGTGATGCCGATTATATGAAAGACGGAGCAAATGACGGTGGCCATGCTTACCCGAAGGAGCTCGGAGTAGCTGGCAAAGCGCCAGATGCTTTTATAAAGCTTTAGAAACCAAAAAACCGCCAGTGACCCCAGAATATAGAAGGGAAGAAAAGCTTTCCAACGCTCTATATAAATCGTGTCAATGGTGCTGTAGCGCAAATCATAGCGAAGCCAAAGGGCAATCAAATAGGAAAAGCTGAGGGCAAGGGAATCATAAAGCATCAGTCCCAAAGCAATGATATGCCAATGCTCTAATCGAAAGCCCTGCCCTTTCTTTTCTCCTTGGGGCACTTTCTCCCCATCTTGATTATCTATATTCTCGCTAGACATCTTGTCCTTAGTATTTTCCATGAAGAATGATTTCTCCTATTGCTACAGTCCTTGTACTTGTTGTTAAAAATATCTACGCAGTGAAGGGGAAGCTCTCTCCCGGCTGCACGGTAACATCCTCCACAGTCTCTTCTCCCTTGGTGATTACATAGTGTACACCGTATTTTTGGAAGAAGCTTCCATAACTGTCGTCTGTGGACTTGCTATAACGAAAATCCTGTACTGCTGCCGCATTGGAAATCTCCCGCATCAGCTGATCCAGGAAAATGGTCAGGGCTTCATTGCTGACATTGTCCACAATCTCCGCATTAACTTCCACCATATGGGTATCATTACTTCCGGAAATCGTCAGATTCTTTACAAAGGGGAAGTCCTCAGGATCCATGCTCTCTATCACATCGTCGGAAATCTGGTCGAAATCGATAAGAATGACTTGATCTGCCGCCGCTGTGGTTAAATTCGGAGCAGAATTCACTCCATACTTGGGTTTACAGGAAACTAAAGATAACAAAGCCATAAGGCATAAAAGACAAGCTCTCTTCTTCAACATGGAATCTCCTTAAATATTAATATCTTAATGTATTTTTTCTCTATTCTTATGCTAAAGCAGTATAGCATTGAACAGCGTTTTTAGCAATTTTTTATGAATCAGATTCTCTTATCTTAGAGACTTTATAAGAGCACTATTATACTGATACATCTATTCTTTAGCCAAGCAGATTGGTGCCATTGCCTCTAACACTTTTTGAACAACCTTATCCTGAAGATAAAAATCCTTCAGATTCGACTTGTCATAGGGATAAGGGGAATCTTCTGTTTCTTCCATTAGTAAATCTGTAAAATATCTTTCCCAGCTAAAGTATTTTTCACTCTCTATATAATTTTCTGCTTCTTCAAGCCTTTTACGAATAAATGGTTTATTTAAAATATCCGCATACAATAAAAGCCATTCAAAAGATTCCGGAAGATAGAGTTTGATATTTGAATTTCCTCTAAGTAATTGAGAAATATGAGCCATTTCCGGTCCAAATGCTGCTCCATCCGCTATTACCAAAGTTTCCTTCTGCTCTTTATTAAGCAGCCTTTTCTGTAAAATCCCTAGAATATTAGACTTTCCATCTGCACTTTCGCAGCAAATCCCCCTTGTCATGGCAACTTGTGAAAAAAAGGTAAATCCTGCTTGAGAATCCTCCGTCACTAAGGACTTTACCAAAAGCTTTCCGGGATTTGTCTCCGAGTAAATCTTATAAAACAGGTTATATACCTGCCTTGTATCCATATATCTTCCCGAACAATGAATCCCATATATTTCTTCCACGGAGTAGGGCAAGGCAGGTAAATTTTCTCTGGTAATCAATACATAATAATTATTGGAATTACGAATTCTTTTTGCAAAATCCTTAGTTTTTAAAAACCTGCTGTCCTCGTCAACAAAGACTATGGAATCATGGATATTTTCCAGCGTCTCCTGCCAGTATTTTCCAGAAAGAGCTACACAGGCCTTATCGCATTGAATCTGCACGCCAGAATCCTTGCCAAGATTTCCATATTCTTCAATCATAGAGAACAGCGTTGTTTTTCCTGTAGCACTATCTCCTCGGATAATAGTAATATTTCTTTTTATAGAAAATGCAAAGCGAATCCGCTTGTTTTGTATGACAATGTGGTGCATTCCCTTCATTTTAGAAGTCCTCCAAAGGAATTTTAATAGCTTCCTCTAAATACGCATTGTAGCTTTCTACCATTTTGCCGGTATTTAAGATAAATGCGGAAAATCCTTCCACAGTGCTAAAATCCATGATGTGATGCAAATTAATTGTTAAATCTTTATGAGACGCAATGGTAGAAATCCACTTGGCGCAATTATCTCCGCAAGCCGATCCATTAAAGATATGTCCGCTGTTATCAAAAGCCATCAGCAAAAGGGTCTTGACTCCCCCGGAAAGCCTTTCAGGGGGAATCGGTCCCAATATCGGACTCTCAATTAGATGGCTACTAACCACCTTGGATTGATCCACATCTTCTATCATTACCTTTGCCAAGCCCTCTTCCAGCCACTCATCCTCATATTGATTGTTAAAGTATATTGAAGGCGTATAAATTGCATTTTCCATTTCTCCGAAAAAAATCTTTAACAAAGCACTTCCTCCTAAGCTAGAGTCTTGACCATACGATTCTAAGCTATCCTATCACATTTTCCTTAAATCTTGAATTTAAGTTTTTCTTATTCACAGTAATAAAAAAGACGCATCCCTTAAAGGATACGCCTTTTTATCTATTACTTTCTTGGATTCTTAATCTGCGCCTGTGCTGCAGCAAGACGTGCTACCGGCACACGGAATGGAGAACAGGAAACGTAATCCAGTCCGATATCGTGGCAGAACTCAACGGAAGAAGGATCTCCACCGTGCTCACCACAGATTCCTACGTGTAAGTGCGGATTTACAGGCTTTCCTAACTCGATAGCCATCTTCATCAGCTTTCCTACACCTACCTGATCCAGCTTAGCAAATGGGTCAGACTCGAAAATCTTATTGTCATAGTAAGCATTCAGGAACTTTCCTGCGTCGTCTCTGGAGAATCCGAAGGTCATCTGAGTTAAGTCGTTGGTTCCGAAACAGAAGAAGTCTGCATTCTTCGCAATCTCATCCGCAGTAAGGCAAGCTCTTGGAATCTCCACCATTGTTCCTACCTGGTATGCAAGATTTACGCCGGCCTTCTTGATTTCCTCGTCAGCAGTCTCTACAACCACCTTCTTAACAACATTGAACTCCTTCACTTCAGAAGTAAGAGGAATCATAATTTCCGGATTCATCTTCCAATCAGGATGCTTCTTATGTACATTGATTGCCGCACGGATAACAGCCTTGGTCTGCATAACGGCAATTTCAGGATAGGTAACAGCAAGACGAAGTCCTCTGTGTCCCATCATCGGGTTGAACTCGTGCAGGGAAGTGATGATGTCCTTGATTTCCTGTACGCTCTTGTTCTTTGCCTTAGCCAGCTTCTCGATTTCCTCTTCCTCCTGTGGAACGAACTCGTGAAGAGGCGGGTCTAAGAAACGGATGGTAACAGGGTTGCCCTCCAATGCCTCATAAAGCGCCTCAAAGTCTCCCTGCTGGTAGGGAAGAATCTTCTCTAATGCTTCTTCTCTCTCTTCCTTGGTGTCGGATACGATCATCTCACGGAAAGCGAAGATTCTCTCGGGATCGAAGAACATATGCTCTGTACGGCAAAGTCCGATTCCCTCTGCACCAAGCTCTCTTGCCTTCTTAGCATCCTGAGGAGTATCTGCATTGGTACGAACGGCAAGCTTTCTGTACTTGTCTGCCCAAGCCATGATTCTTCCGAACTCTCCGGCAATGGAAGCGTCCACGGTAGGAATAACGCCATCATAAACATTTCCGGTAGAACCGTCTAAGGAAATGAAGTCTCCCTCGTGGAAAGTCTTTCCGCCTAAAGTGAACTTCTTATTTGCCTCGTCCATGACAATGTCGCCAAGTCCGGATACACAGCAGGTTCCCATTCCTCTTGCTACTACGGCAGCGTGAGAAGTCATACCGCCACGAACGGTCAGGATACCCTGCGCCACCTTCATTCCGGTGATATCCTCGGGAGATGTCTCCAAACGAACCAGGATCACCTTTTCTCCACGTGTTGCCCAAACTTCCGCATCGTCAGCTGTGAAAACAACCTTACCGCAAGCAGCTCCGGGAGATGCGCCAAGTCCCTTTCCAAGAGGAGTAGCTGCCTTTAATGCCTTCTGGTCAAACTGTGGGTGAAGAAGGGTGTCCAGGTTACGAGGATCGATCATAGCAACTGCCTCTTCCTCGGTACGCATTCCTTCATCTACCAAATCACAAGCAATCTTTAATGCTGCCTGAGCGGTTCTCTTACCGTTTCTGGTCTGCAACATATACAGCTTTCCGTGCTCTACGGTAAACTCCATATCCTGCATATCTCTATAGTGCTTCTCTAAAATCTGACAAACTTCTGTAAACTGCTTGAAGGCCTCAGGGAACTTCTGCTCCATCTCATTGATGTGCATAGGAGTACGAACACCGGCTACTACGTCCTCTCCCTGTGCATTGGTTAAGAACTCACCGAACAATCCCTTTGCTCCTGTTCCGGGGTCTCTGGTAAATGCTACACCGGTTCCGCAATCGTCACCCATGTTTCCGAAAGCCATGGACTGAACGTTTACAGCGGTACCCCAAGAGTATGGGATGTCGTTGTCTCTACGATAAACGTTGGCTCTTGGGTTATCCCAGCTTCTGAATACCGCCATAATAGCCCCGTAGAGCTGCTCCTTAGGATCGGAGGGGAAGTCGGAACCGATCTTGGACTTGTACTCTGCCTTAAACTGCTCAGCCAGCTCGTGTAAGTCCTCTGCAGTAAGGTCAACGTCCTGTGTAACGCCCTTCTTTGCCTTCATTTCATCGATAAGCTCTTCGAAGTACTTCTTTCCTACTTCCATAACTACATCGGAGTACATCTGGATAAATCTTCTGTAGCAGTCCCAAGCCCATCTTGGATTGTTGGACTTCTCAGCCAAAACTCTAACAACATCTTCATTTAAACCAAGGTTCAAGATGGTATCCATCATACCCGGCATGGAAGCTCTTGCTCCGGAACGAACGGACACTAACAATGGATTCTCATGATCTCCAAACTTCTTTCCTGTAATCTCTTCCATCTTAAGGATGTGTGCGTCGATCTGCTCACGAATCTCGTCATTGATCGTCTTGCCATCCTCATAGTACTGTGTACAAGCCTCGGTAGTAATGGTAAATCCCTGAGGAACCGGTAAACCGATCTTGGTCATCTCCGCCAAGTTCGCTCCCTTACCACCCAAAAGCTCACGCATGCCTGCATCACCTTCTTTGAAAAGGTAAACCCATTTTCTTGCCATTGTGCATCCTCCTTAATCGATTAGGGAAAATGGAAAAAATTTTTTTCATTCCCGTCATTTGAAGTAATTGTCAGATTGTTCGTGATAAAATACGAAAATCATACCTCGTCATTATAAACAAGAATAAAATGATAGTAAAGGGAGGAAACAGGTAAATTCAGCTTTTCTATTTCCTATGCTTTAAAGCGATATCCCACACCCCAAATTGTTTCAATATATTGTGGCTTCACTGCATTTTCCATCTCAATCTTCTCACGAAGCTTCTTGATATGTACGGTAACGGTGGCAATATCGCCGATGGACTCCATTTTCCAA
This sequence comes from uncultured Oribacterium sp., assembly GCA_963548305.1. Classification (GTDB taxonomy): domain Bacteria; phylum Bacillota; class Clostridia; order Lachnospirales; family Lachnospiraceae; genus Oribacterium. The sequence goes on along the minus strand of CAUUUY010000028.1, from coordinate 1,002 downwards.
ATCTCCTGGAACAGCTCTTCCTTGGTATAAACCCGGTTGGGATGGGCCGCAAGAAAGGCCAAAAGGTCAAACTCTCTGGAAGTGAAGGGCACCTCTTCTCCATTTACAAATACTCTTCTGGCGGTGGTATCAATCTTCAAACCCCGGATTTCAATGATTTCATTTTCTTCCTTGCCGCTGTCTCTGAGTCTTGTGTATCTTGCCAAATGTGCCTTTACTCGGGCTACCAGTTCACTGGCGGAGAAGGGCTTGGTCATATAGTCATCCGCCCCAAGGCCTAATCCTCTGATTTTATCGATATCGTCTCTTCTTGCAGAAACCAGCAGGATGGGGATATCCTTCTTGCTTCGCACCTCCTGGGTAATGGAGAAACCGTCTCTTCCCGGAAGCATCAAATCCAGAATCAGAAGGTCATAATTTCCTTCCAGCGCCTTCTTTAAGCCCTTTTCTCCATCTCCCTCCGTCTCCACCTGAAAGCCGGACAGTTCCAAATAATCCTTTTCCAGCTCTGCGATGGAGGCTTCGTCCTCCACGATCAAAATTTTCTTCTTCTCTTCCATAGACTTTCCTTTCTTGCTTCTCTATTTTTTATTTTTCCCTTTTTCTTCTTTTTGGAAATGCTTTACCTGCCTTAGTGGTTTCTTGTTTGAGGAAAGCATTTTCGTAATACAAAATGAATGCTGGTTCCCTCTCCCAATTCACTTTCCGCCCAGATTCTTCCGCCACTGTCTTCGATAATCTTCTTCACGATGGAAAGACCAATGCCGGAACCGCCGGTTTCCGTATTTCTGGCGGCATCTGTTCGGAAAAATCTTTCAAAAATATTGGGTAAATCTTTTTTTTCGATTCCCTTTCCGTTATCGGAAATCTCCACCTCTACGAAATCCCCCGCATCGGAAAGCACGAAACGAATCTTCGGATCCTTCTTATCCATATATTTAATGGCATTGGAAATGTTATTGTTCAGTACCTTTCTAAGCTGCTCCGGATCCGCAATCACCT
>CAUUUY010000027.1:0-11103 GCA_963548305.1 uncultured Oribacterium sp. | reverse complement strand
ATTTAAACTGGGAATTCCCTGTATTTCCGGATACTTCTGAAAAAAGTCTGCACACTGGGACAGGGCCTGGGGATGGGAATAGACTCTTTTGATGTCGGAGAAAGACTGTCCAGGAAGTGTTGCCAGGCAATGGGAAACCGGGAATTCGATTTCCTGCACCACATAAAGCTTAGGATGCTTTGCCAGAAGGTCGAAATTGTCCTGTACCATACCGTAGGTGGAGTTCTCCATGGGTAGAATGGCATAATCCGCCCTTCCTTCTTCCAATGCCGAAAGCACCTCCTGAAAATGCGTACAGGCTATCATATTTTCCTTTTGGAAAAAAGTTCTTCCCGCAAGATAGGAGTAGGCTCCCTCCGCACCCTGATACACCAGGCTATTCTCGGAAAAAGGAAGACAATCCAGCTTTTGAAAATCGGGGGAAAAGCCCCTTCCCCGTTCCAAAAGCATACCGATTTGCTTTCTTCTGGACATGCTCATCATTTCCTGAAAAAGCTCGGTAATGGATTCCTGCAGCTTAGGGTCCTCCACGTAGCTTCTTGCCACCTGCAGCTTTTCTTTTTCCCTCTTACTGTCCAGAACGGCCTTCCCGGTATCCAGCTTGAATCTGGCCACATCCTCCACAAGACCCATTCGTTTTTCGAAAAGATGAACAATCTCCCGATCCAATATATCCAATTCCTTTCGAATCTCCAAAAGATCCATACACCCTTCCTCCTCTTTATTCCATAGCTTTCGCCTTGTGCTATTCGGAACTGTTCTGCTATTCCTATTATACTGTTCCGTTTTTACTGTTCTATCTTTACTGTTCCGTCTATAGCGTTCCGACTATTTCGTTCCGACTATACTGTTCCGGAAAGCTCCCTGGCTTCCTTCTCTTTCAGCTCCGCAAGCATCTCCCGAATCCGCTCCTTGGTATACTCCGAAATATTCTTTCTATCCTCTTCAGAAAGCTCTGCCAAATCTATGGGCTTTCCGAATTGCACATAGACCTTGGCGCTGTGCAGTCTGGGAAAATCCTCTTCCATAATCCTTCTGGTATTAATCATGGCCACCGGAATGATTTTGCAGCCGCTCTTTTCCGCAATCTTAAAGGAGCCTGCCTTAAACTCTCCCAACTCCAGCTCAGAATCCCCCTTGGTTCTGGTTCCTTCCGGGTAGATCCACATGGAAATGCCTGCCTTCACCTGCTTTATAGCCTCAATAATCACTTGAAGGTTTTGCTTTAAGTTTTCTCTATCCAAAAAGAGACAATGCAGCTCTCTCATCCATAATTCAATGTTTGGGATTTTTGCAATTTCCTTCTTGGAAATAAAACCGGTGGGACGGGGCAAAATGCTGTAAGCCACCACGATATCAAAGTAAGAGCGATGATTGCCGATAAACAGTACTGCTTCCTTCTCCGGAATCCGATCTAAGCCATCTACGGAAAGCTCCACCTTGCAGATTTTTAAAATCTGCCGTAATTTTCCCCCCACAATAGAGAGAACTAAAGCATCCCGCTTTTCGCCCTTTTCCATCTTTCGGATAGAAAAAAGACGCAGGCTGCCAAAGCTTAGGAAAACAGCCAAAACCAATACTACCAAAATCATTGAAAGCATAAACTCTCCTTTTTTCTAAAAAGACTTTGTGCTCCCCTTACAGGAACAGACCGTAAAAAATAAGTATTGTTACAAGTTTTACAGCACATCGGAAAAATGAGGCCGTAAGGAACGGAAAAATCTTAGAGAAAATAAAAACAAAACCGTGGTCACTCCCCAGAAATACAGGCTTAAGCCCGGTCTTTCAAAGAACCAGTGGCCGGTAAGCATGGAATCCCTGTAGCCTGCCACAATATAGTACATGGGGTTTATCTTTAAAATCCACTTAACAATGGGAGCCTTCCCGGTAAATAGTGTCTCATCGTACATAATCGGAGTCATCCAGATTCCGAACTGCAAGACAATTCCCACAATCTGCTGCATGTCCTTAAAGAAGACGGAAACCGCAGATGTAAAAAAGGATAAAGCCAAGGCGTAAAAAGCCGTGGCAAAGGAATAAAAGAATACCTGAGGCCAGGTAATCAAAATAGGCTCTCTGCTAAACAGGGCAAACAAAAACATGACCAGAAGGAAGAAAAGATGCACCAAAGAGCAACTGATTAACTTAATAATCGGCAAGAGCTCAATGGGGAAAACCACCTTTTTTACCAGATACTGATATTCCTGTAAGATTCCCGTATTCATATTCATCACTTCCGAAAAGAAGAACCAGGGCACCATTCCGGGAATCAACCAGGTGGTATAGGAAACATTGGGCACCGGAGGGCTGGATTTAAAGCCATAGGGACCAAAGATAAAAGCATAAATCGCAATGGTTACCAAGGGCTGAATCAACATCCAAACCGCCCCGAAATAAGAGCCTACAAAGCGCTTTCGAAAGTCCGCAAAGGCCAGGCTCACAATCATTTTTCTCTTTTCTTTACAAATCTTGATAAGGGTTAAAAATCCCCGCATGCTATTCCCTTTCCGTGTATCTTGAATACTCCAAAGGAAGGCTCACAGACTTCCCCCAGGATACTCGATATCCATCAAAGTTCGAGTTTAGTGTAAAAACAAACTGATATAAGTGTATAAAAGAAATGAAAGATTCGCAAGAATCTGGAAGAAAAGGACGAAAGAAACAATCCTTTCTCCCTGCTTTCCCACCCTTTTGCTTGGCATAAAGCAAAGGATAAACAGGGGCAGTACCGGCAAAAAGTATCTTCCCTGAACCCCTAAGACATAGTCCGTACGCTTTGGCGTATAGGCAAAGAGCATGGAGGACAAAATCAATACGATTAATCCTAAGGGAATCAGGAAAAGAATGATTCTTTGTAGAATGTGAAGCTTCTTCCCCTGCATTTCCTCCCGTTCTCCAAAAATCCCTGCCAGGAAGGGGCAAATGCTGAAAACTGCCACCAAGGGAATCGGAAAGGACAGACGATTGTCAAACTGCCCCAAAGGACGGCCAATCAATGTATACCAGTACTCCTTTCCCTTGATAAAAAAGGTATTTCTCAGAATCTTTAAATATACATCCGGCTGAGCCAGAATTTCTCGTCGATTATAGGTTTCCATTCCTCCGTCCTGTCCTACAATATTGGAAAGATTCACCGTATCCTCCTGAGGACGGACATAACGGCTAAAGGCATCCAGATTCACCAGTAACAAGGGTAAGACGATAGATAAACCGATGGCAAAAATACCGATAAAATACAGCCATGGGGAGGAAAAGCGTTTAAAGGAAACCATAACGCAAAGCAAAAACAGAAGGGAATACACCATCTTACAGGGGGAAAGTGCTATGGCAATCAGACAAATCCATAGGATTTCCTTAAGTCCCAGCTTTTCCTCGCGAAACTGGTATTGGAATACCAGGGATAAAAGAAGAAAGCTTAAGGCCAGGATATAGGCATCATAGGACAGGGAAGAAATCAACTCCAGGGTCATGGGGAAAAGACTTATGGAAAAAAGGATTTCCTTACCCATGGGGATTTTTTCTATGGCCAGACTCCCTAAAATACTGAAAAAGAGAAGGTTGAAAAATCGTCCGAAATACAAAAGGGTAAAACGGGAGCCGTATAGGATTCTTGCAAAGGAAAATCCCAACGCCGGAAAAAAGTAGGCTAAGGGAGTGGTCTTTACCGGTTTTTGCAGAGTAAAGCCGTAGCCCTTTTCTTTGGCAAAAAATGAAGCCTTCTGCCTTTCCTCCACCTGTTTTCGATCAATATGCATGCCGAAAACCGTAGCATCCTCCGGCTTCCCGTCTCCGGTCCAGTCATCAATCTCCTCATCCTCCTTCCGAATGCGAAGATTTCCATCTTTATCATACAGCTTTCCCCCCTGTCCCAGCATTTCCGAAGACAGCGCATAGGCACTGACATAATGCAAAACCTCATCCGGGGCGGATAAGGGCATTAAAACAAAGGAATACAGGGAACCCAGAATCATCATGCTCAGAAAATAAATCTGGGCAAGCTTCATTTTCCTACGAAAAAGAAAGAAGAAAAAGCCTGCTGCAAAGGCAAGGGAAATCAGACTAAGGAAAATGGTCTCTCGTAAAAATACGGGATGCTCCTTCCATACGCTTAGTAGATTCGTCATTGACTGTCCTCCTGCTCTACTTCCAAATGCTTTTCCCTTTCTCTTTCTTTTCTCTCCTCCAGAGCCATATCCTGCACAATCCGATTCACCTTTTCCTCCAGCTTCCCCAATTCCACATGGGTATGGAAAAGCCGTAAAAGCAGAATAAAAATCACCAATAAAAAGAGAAAATTCGGAGTGGAATAAATCCCCAGGCTTCTGGCCATAAAATCCGGCACAAAGGGAAAAATGGCAAAAACAAGCAAGAGAATGGAAAAGAGTAGCCAAAAGATACTCTCTTCAATTCGCATTTTCGCCTTTTTGATGGAACGATGTAAAAACAGACTGGTTCCCAGGCAGACCAATATGATAATCACTCTAAACAAAGGACTCATAGATTACTGTTTTTCCCTTTCTTTGGAAAACTTCTTTCGGAAATACTGAGGATTCACGGTAAAGGCAAACACCCAACTTTTCGGAAGCTTATGATAACGCTTTCCCAGTTGATACCCAAGGAAACGAAAGGCGGTTTTATAAAGGAAGGGGAGGATCAAAAACGCCTTCTTCTCCTGCCAAAGCTTTCCTATACTTCTCCTCAGGTACTTCATTCCTTCCTTTTCCGCAGGAATTTTCGAGAATATCTCCCTATAGTCTCTGTGGGACACCCCCAGGTCAAAGTTTCTATGGAACTGATCCATGGCGGAAAAATGATGGGAATGCCATACCTCCGCCCTTGGGCAGTAGGCTGTTTTTCCTCCCGCCTCCTGCATCCTTGCGGCATAAATCATATCTTCATTAAAAATGCTGGGTTCGGAAAAGCCGCCTAGACTTTGAAACAAATCCTTTTTATACATACAACAGACATTGGACTGGAAAAAGCATTTGATGCCAAGCTTCGGCAACTGCTCTATGCCGCAAATCTTCGGCTCTGTTCCATAGTTAAAGCTCCGGGAAAGCACCTCGTCAAAGGAGCTTTCCTCGTCGGTAAGCTGTCTTGCGTAAACCGCCCCGATTTTCTCCTCCCAAGAAAAGGCTTCCAGCAATTCCTTAGTGCAAGAGCTATCTTTTGGAACCGCGTCCTCCGTCATACATAGAAAAAAAGGCGCATCCGAAAAAGATACCCCCAGGTTTCTGGCGTAAGCATGGTCAAATTCTTCTTTCTTTACATGTTTTAAAAGGTAAAGCTCCGGATTCCTTCCCTCCAGTAAGGACTTGGGAAAAAGAGCTTCTTCCGTATTAATCAAAATGATTTTTCGTGGAGGAACTTCCTGCTTTTCCAGGGCATCCAACAATCTTTTGCATTTCTCATCCGGCTTATAGGTGGGGATGATAACGTCATAGTTTTGCTTCTGACTTTGGGCATTTTCCTGCATTTCCTACCTCCTTTTGGCATTTTAACATGGGCTTATAAGAAAAGAAAGGTATAGTTGTGGCTTCTACTTTCGCTCCGGGTTTCCCTTCTCCTTTTGCTCTGCTATTGCTCTTCGATTTTGGGGGAAGAAACAGTCAATACACTGCCCTTAAATTCTCCCTTCCCGTGTCCCGTAACAAAGAAGAAAAGGAACAAAAAGACCATCATGAAGAGAAAATGCAGACTGCCATAAAAAAATCCTCCCATGCCAACTACTTGATTTACCGAAAAAAAGGAAAGTAGACTGGCAATGCCATAGCCGATAAAAACCCATTTTTGCTTTCGCTTTAAAATCAAAAGATAATACTCCGTGTTAGCCAGAGCATAGAAAGCTCCGCCCAAAATCAAAATGCAGAAGGTCCATCTTTCTCCCGTAAACTTTCCGTAAAAGCTGCTGCCAAGGATCCACTCTAAAATCCTGAGGGCCAAGCCGGAAAAAATAAGGGCCAGAAGAAAAAGTACCAAGGACAGTAAGGCTACCTTTTTAAACAAGGCATTTTCCTGCTTTCGAAAGGCCTTTTCCTTTCCTTCCTGAAAAAGCACCGCAAGATGGGGAAGGGCCGGGCGGATAATAAAGTTTGCCAAAAGATAAATGAAGTTTCCGGGCATAAACAAAAGATTAAAAATACCGGAACGGGAAGAGCCGTAGACCTGATCCACCGCATATTTACTGGAAGAAAAAACATAAAAATCTAAGAACACGGAAAGAAAGAGGGTGAAAACCTCCTTCCAAAGCTTTGCTAAATCTGACTTGCCGAGACTCTTTTCTTCCACCAGGGGCTTGGTGGCTTTTAAAGGGAGAAAGGAGAAGAAAAAGAAGGAGGCAGCCTGTGCCAGATTCATAGCAATGGCTCCCATGAAAAGATTTTTTGTGATGCCAAGAAAAATCAACAGAGCCAGGACGGAAAAAACCGTGCGAAGAAACATGGATTGCCCTGCCTTATACAAAACGCCCCTTCTTTGCAGCTCCGACTCATACACATCACAAAAAGCATCCCCTATTTTAAAAAGGCATAGGAAAAATAAAATCAGACACTTCTCTGTGTTATAAGAACCGTTAACATACTGAAAAAGTAGAAAAGCAAGGGCAAAAATCAGAGCCAATCCTCCGGTAAGACTACGAAACTGCCTATACTGGAGGAAAGAAAACTCTCCCTTCATATCCGTGATATGAAAAGGCCGAAGTCCAAAGTAAGCCACAATAAAAAACTGTTGTCCCAAAGTAGAGTAACCGAAGCCGAAGATTCCTCCCTGCTCCTCTCCCCCTAAACGAAGGACAAAGAAAGCCAGCACCATGGAAGCCAAGGCATAGCACATACTGCCTATGCCGTTCCAAAGCACATCATTTTTCATGAAGGAAGGCTTCCGCCCTCCCTGTTTTCCTACTGCCTCTACACTCATTACGTTCTTTTTCACTACTTTCTATATCTTTGTATTTCCGAAAAAAAGAATAGACAAAAGCACTCTGGTCATATATTTTGCCGCATTCCAGGGCTTTAGGTAAGACTCTCCCTCCCGTCTTTCCCGAATCTTTACCGGTACCTCGGAAACCGTCATTCCCGCCAAAAGTAAATGAGCCAAGGTATCCGGCTCCGGAGAGAAATTTCGTTCTCTGGAAAAGCGAAGAATGGCTTCCCGCCCGTAAATCCGAAGTCCGCAGGTGGGGTCCGTCAGTTTTGTTCCGGTTCTTAAAAGAATAGCCAGGCTGATTAAGGCGGAACCGAAGTCTCGTAAAGAGCCTCCTTTTTTCTTTTCCAAAAAACGGGAACCGCAAACAATGTCCACGCCATTTTCCGCTTCCTTAAGCAATGCCGCCACATCCTCCGCCCGGTGTTGTCCGTCGCCGTCAAACTGCAAAGCATAGGCAAAGCCCCTTTGATCCGCATAGCGCATACCGGTTTGAAAACAGGCCGTTAAGCCGAGGTTTTCCGGAAGGGCAAGGTAGGAATAGCCCTTTTTCTGGCAAAGCTCCACGGTTCCGTCTGTAGAACCGTCGGAAACAATAATATATTCCGCCTTCGGGTCTACAGATAAAATATCTTCCACCACCGCATCCAGACTTTTCGCCTCATTATAGGCGGGAATAATCCAGAGTAATTTCTTTTCTTCCAACATATCCTCCTTAGAAGAATTTTATGCAAACCTTATATCTGTCTTAGCTAGGAAAGATAAAAATCATCATAATACTTTCCGTAAAAACCATAGCGGATAGTGTTTTCCGGCTTTTGAGAAGAAAAATCCGCCATCGGCTTTGTTTCTGACCGCATTGTTACAGCATCCTCTCCATCCGCATCCCTTTCCGATGCCTCAGAAAGGTAGAAACTTACTGCTTCTTCCACAAAGGGCGCGCCTGCCAGGACAGAAAAGCCGATACCCCCTGAGGGACGAGGATTGATTTCCAGAAAATAAAAGCAGTCCTCCTGCTCTTCATAAATCCACTCAAAGTTCACAAGACCGTATAAATTTAAGGCTTCCGCAATCCGCCTGCACTGCCTTTCTATGCCCTTCTCCGGCAAAATTTCCACACTGACGCCGGCTCCGTTTTTCGTCCGAAGATTTTCCTTCCGTACCAGTGCTCTATCCGCTCCCCCATGACCTCGAAAGTAATCTACGGTATAAACCTTCCCCTCGATTTTTCTTTGGAAAATGTAGTTCTTCTCCTCTTCCCGCCACATCTTATTGCAGAAAAAGCCCAGCTGATCCTCGTCCTCTATCTCGCACAAGCCCTCTGAGGAACGACCGTTTCTTTTCTTGGCAATCATGGGAAATGATAGATTCTCAAAATCCAATTCTTCATACTCTTCTCCGGGAATCACGGAAAAGCCCTCTTCCAGCTTGTCGGAAAGAAATTTGCTTAAAAGGTATTTGTCCCGAATCAGGCCTAAATCCCCCTTGGGAATACAAAGAGTAATTCCCTCCTTTTGAAAACGCTCCTTATGTTTTTCATAAAAATCCACTTCCAGATCAATAAGCGGAAAAATGGCGGAAAGCTTCCACTCCTTACATAAGAAAAGAATCCTATCCAAGTAAGTCTCTTCCTCCCGTACCAAGGGAATTTGCGCAAAGTCCTTCACCCTTTTCGCCATAGGAATCCACTCTTTAGGATAACAGTCCGCACCATATACGGTATAGCCCTTCTTTTCCAGTCCTTCTATAACCGTCTTGGTGGAAAAGGAGCCTAAGGCTGTACACAGAATATTTTTCATGAACACTCCTTTTGTAAAATAGCGGAAATTCTTTCAATATCGGAAAAATCCAAATCAGGATAAATGGGCAAAGTCAGTATTTCCTCTGCAATTCTCTTGGCTATCGGTGTACTATCCCCCGAAAACTTCCCTTTATAGCATTCGTAGTCGGAAATCAAGGGGTAAAAATATTTTCTGGGATGAATGCCTTCCTTTTCCAGAAGGGAAAAAATCTGATTTCTTCTTCCCTCGCCTAAAATCCGAACCGGTAAATAGGCATAGTTTTTCTCCACACCCTCCTGCCCCTTAGGGAAAATAAGACCGGGAACGTACTTTAACAGGCTTTCGTAATACCGGTATCGCTTCTCTCTTTCCTTGATATATTCTCCGATATGCCGTAAATTGCAAAGTCCCATGGCGGCGGAAAATTCATTCATTTTCCCGTTACATCCCACCAGCTCCACACTTTCCTGCCCCATAATACCGAAGTTTTTCAGGGCATAAAGCTTATGCAGTAGCACCGGATTTTTCTCCCCGATGCAAACCGCACCGCCCTCAATGCTGTGAAAAACCTTGGTGGCATGGAAGGAGAACATAGAAGCATAGCCAAAGCTCCCTACGCCTCTTCCATGATAGCGTTCCCCAAAGGCATGGGCAGCATCATAGAGTACCGGAATGCCGTATTCCTTAGAGATTTTATCCAGCTCTTCCACTTCGCAAATATGTCCATAGACATGCACCGGTAAAATCGCCACCGTATCCTTTGTAATAAGGGAGCGAAGCTTCTTTACATCCAAGGTATAAAACTCCTCTTCAATATCGCAAAACACCGGTGTACAGCCGTTTCGTACAATGGCATGGGTGGTGCTGGCAAAGGAAAAGGGAGTGGTAATAATTTCTCCCTTCTTCCCCAGGCTTTCAATCAAAAGCTCTAAAGCGATATGACCATTTGCAAAAAGCTCCGTATTTTCCACGGAAAGAAAGGCGGAAAGCTCTTTTTTAAATTGTTCATGGAATTCTCCCATATTGGTTAAAAGACGAGTTTCCCATAGCTTTTCCAAATAGGGAAGAAATTCCTCCAAAGGAGGAAGGCTTGATTTTGTAACGTAGAGCTCTTCTTTCTTTTTCATTACTTCCTCCTTAAATTCTGTCGAGATTTTTACAATTCTATAGTAATCCCATGAAAATGTAAATGCTCCCTAGTTCTTTTTGCGTTTTTGTGTTAAGGTTCATAGGTATATTAGAATTTAAGGAGGTTGACTATGAATCAAGCGAAAAAGTTCGCTGCCATTCTTACGCTAATGAGTATCTCTGCATCTCAACCCTTTCTTGCCATGGCAAATCCGGTAGAGAGTACAGAGAATACTGCCATTGTATATACAGAGGAAAATGCCCCCTCAATTTCTCAGGGTCCTGTAGATGGAAGTAATAGTGCATCTGTAAGCCCCGGAAATACAAGTTCCGGAAGCGGCAATGCCGGAGAGAATACAAACAGTACTTCCCAGAATAACGGCGGAGAGAATAATGCCACCGTACAGGAATCCGCTCCCTTGGAAAAAACAGAGCTTACAGTAGATGCCATTCGTCCCTTTATGACCACCGATCATGCGGGAGACATGGCCGCAGACCCTGTTTTAAATCTGGTTCCTTTGGCGACCTACTATATATATAATTCTGCCGGAGAACGAATCGACTACGGTTACAGTCAGGACAACCAGTCCTTTACCTTCAGCCCCAACGGCTTCCAAAGAATCATGCTGGAGCACCAGAACGTAGGAAGATGGTATTATCGTACCTATTCTCCCTCCGGCTCCTGGGGTCCCTGGGCAGCTTCCGGTGAAACCACTCCGGACAAGGGAACCGTTACCGCTATCATGTTGAGAGTCAAGGGCTATACCCATACCATGGGAGAAATCTACTACCGTGCGGTATTAAGTGACGGTACCGTAACCGATTGGGCGAAAAGCGGAGAAGCCTGTGGAAGCTTTTCCGGAGATAAGTACATTGTTGGCTTAAAGATTGCCCTATGGAAAAACGGTGTGGAGTTTAGCGGAAAGCGCGGAAAAGCATTGGACAGTGCCTATCAGGAGGGACTCTATTTTGAAAATGGAGAACCTAAGTACCAAACTGCCGACAACAGCCCCTATACCGGCTATGCTTTCGACCCGGATTCCAACCAGTACTACTTTGAAAACGGTGTTGCCCAGAGAGGCTGGAAGGTGGTAAATGGCTATCGCATTTACCTGAATGAGCAGGGTATTGCTTTAAAGGACTTAGAGCCGATTATGGGTAAGCAGGCTGCCTACAGCATCCGTATTAATAAAGAAACCAGAACCCTCTATGTGATGACCAAAGACGAGGAAGGAAAGTTCACTATTCCCTATAAGACTATGATGTGCAGTGT
>CAUUUY010000026.1:0-11122 GCA_963548305.1 uncultured Oribacterium sp. | reverse complement strand
CGCTTTATTCATTGCCTCTGTATCCTCTATCGGAGCGGCATTTTTTGCCACATTTTCCGGATACACCATCTTACCCCACTTAAACATCAACCCGGATGTGGATGGTTTAAAGGAGCTTCCTGAGGTAGTCTTCCAGCTGTCCATTCCTCAGATTATGCCGGTAATGTCTGCTCTTTTCTTCTCCGTATTGGTGGGACTTGCGGCAGCTTGGAACAATTCCAAGATTATTACCCAGGCATTGGAAGAGTTCCAGAACATCGTTTTATCCATCGTAACCAAGTTCGTCATTCCGGTACTGCCTCTTTTAATCGGTACCACCTTCTGCACCTTGGCTTACGAAGGAACCATTACCAAGCAGTTACCCATATTCTTAATCATCATCATTATCGTAATGATCGGACATTACATTTGGCTGACTCTTCTTTACTCCATTGCAGGAGCGTATTCCAAGAAGAATCCCATGAACATTGTAAAGCACTATGGTCCTGCATATATGACAGCAGTAGGAACCATGTCTTCCGCAGCAACCCTTTCCGTAGCTTTGGAGTGTGCAAGAAAGTCTGAGCCAACCATCCGTGAGGATATGGTGGATTTCGGAATTCCTCTTTTTGCCAATATCCATCTTTGCGGCTCCGTTATGACCGAGACATTCTTCGTTATGGCGGTATCCAAGATGCTCTACAATGAGTTCCCTTCTGTAGAGAAAATGATTCTCTTCTGCCTCTTACTGGGCGTATTCGCAATCGGCGCTCCCGGTGTTCCCGGTGGAACCGTTATGGCCTCCTTGGGACTGATTACCGGTGTCCTTGGCTTTGATGAGACAGGAACTGCTTTGATGCTGACCATCTTCGCATTACAGGATTCCTTCGGAACCGCTTGTAACGTAACCGGAGACGGTGCATTGGCATTGATTCTTACCGGATATGCGGAGAAGCACGGGATTCACCCACAGAAGTTAGAGTCCGTATTGTAATGGCTTGTACTTTGGATGTATGTTTAGGTGAGAAAAAGTATCTAAAGAATCCTATAAACCATGATAGAAGATAAAAAATCTATCTATGGATAAGTGGAAAATGCTGGAACCTATGATTAATAGCGAAAGCTAAGTGTATGGAAAAGAGACAGTTTAGGCTGTCTCTTTTTGCTACACAGAGATAAACTTTTATAAATAATATAGTTTTTTAGTATAGAGAAGTAAAAAATATATAATATATAGAAGTTTTTCTGTATGCTTGTGATATAATACGAAATGATAGAACAAAGTAAAATGATAGAACAACCCAAGTTGAGAGAATTGCATAGAGATAGTTTAGAAAAAGTATGGGTAAATAAAGCAAACAAAGGAGTTAAGGATAGTATGGAAAAACAAAATAGAATTGAGCGTCCTCAATATTTACAGGAGCTGGGCAAATATCGAGATACTCCTTTGGTAAAGATTTTGGTAGGAATTCGGCGATGCGGAAAATCTACCATTTTGGAAATGTTAAAGGAAGAGCTGATTTGGAGCGGAATTTCTGAGGATCATATCATTAGCCTTCGCTATACTTCGCAAGAACTGGAAGAGAATATGAGCAGTAAGGAAATGTACCAAGGAATCAAAAAGCATATAAAAGATAAAGACCGCTATTATCTTCTGCTGGATGAGGTGCAGGAAGTGACTGGCTGGGAAAAGGCGATAAACAGTCTTTTAGAGGACGCAAACACCGACATTTATGTGACGGGCTCCAATTCCAAGCTGATGTCCGGAGAGATTTCCGACTATTTAACGGGACGATATATTTCCATTCCGGTTTACACCCTGTCTTTTTCCGAGTATTTACGTTTTAAGGAAGGAGATTCCCGCTCTAAAAAGGAGCTCTTGCAGGAATATATTCGTATGGGGGGCTTTCCTATCGTGGTCCGCAGCAATTTTGAAGAACGCTCCGCCTATCAGATTGTGGAAGGAATCTATAACTCCGTCATTAACAGTGACATTACCCGGCGATACAAGATTGTAAACCTGGATTTATTTCAGCGTGTGGTTAAATTTGTGGTGGAAAATGTAGGAAAAACCTTTTCCGCCAATGCCATCGCCAAGTTTCTGAAAAGTGAGGGGCGTTCCCTTTCCATTGAATCCATATACAACTATTTAAGCTATCTGGAGAAAGCCTTCGTGATTTATCGTTGCCCCCGATATGATTTACAGGGGAAGTCTGTCCTGAAAACACAGGAAAAATTTTATCTGGCAGACTCTTCCTTAAAGTATTGTATGATGGGCTTTAACCCAAAGTCCGTTGCTTCCATGCTGGAAAACCTTGTGTACTTTGAGTTGAAAAGAAGAGGATATGAGGTCTATATCGGGAAAAATGAGACGAAGGAGATTGATTTTGTGGCGGTTCGACGGGATGAGCGAATCTATGTACAGGTCTGCCGGAATCTTCCGGAGGATTCGGATCGGGAGCTGGCTAATCTTTTGGAAATCAAGGACCATTACCCGAAGTATGTGGTGACACTGGATGACTTGGCAGGGGGAAATGTGAATGGGGTAAAGCTTGTGCACATGGCGGATTTTCTGCTTAGTCAAGAGTACTAGGATGTCGCAGAACGTGAATGCTGAAGAAAATTTCACCTTCCGGTCTTTCCGGGTTTTAAGAATATTGTTATTCAAAATCGCCCATGTTATAGTACTGAAAAAATATCTTTCGATACATTTGTCCGATTGTAAGAAAAGAGGGAAATATGGCGAAAATCATAGGGGAAGGAATTACGTTTGACGATGTTTTACTGGTTCCGCATTATTCAGACCTTGTGCCGAATGAGGTGGATTTAAGCACGTATTTAACGAAGACGATTCGTTTGAACATTCCTTTTATTTCTGCGGGAATGGATACCGTTACAGAGCATCAGATGGCCATCGGCATGGCAAGATGCGGAGGAATCGGCATTATCCATAAGAATATGTCGATTTCTGCCCAGGCGGAAGAGGTAGACATGGTGAAGCGTTCGGAAAATGGTGTTATCACCGATCCCTTTTCCCTTACCAAGGATCATAGCCTGAAGGATGCCAATGATTTGATGGCGAAGTTTAAGATTTCCGGTGTGCCGATTACGGAAGGAAAGAAGCTTATCGGTATCATTACCAACCGTGATCTTGTTTTTGAAGAGGACTTTGATCGTCCGATTTCCGCCTGCATGACCTCTGAAAATCTGGTTACCGCAAAGGAAGGGACGACTTTGGAGGAGGCCAAGTCCATTTTGGCCCGGGCAAAGGTGGAAAAGCTCCCCATTGTGGATGATGAGGGGAATTTAAAGGGCTTAATTACCATCAAAGACATTGAGAAACAAATCAAATATCCCAATGCGGCAAAGGATAAGCAGGGCAGACTGCTTTGCGGCGCGGCTCTGGGCATTACCACGGATGTATTGGATCGGGCGGCAGAACTTATCAAGGCTCATGTTGACGTTATTGTTTTGGATTCCGCCCATGGACATTCTCAAAATGTTATTTCCTGTATTCGTTTGCTGAAGAACAAGTATCCCGACCTTCCCCTTATCGCCGGAAATGTTGCCACCAAAGAGGCTACGAAAGCGCTGATTGAGGCGGGAGCGGATTGTGTGAAGATTGGTATCGGCCCCGGCTCCATCTGTACCACAAGAGTGGTTGCCGGAATCGGTATACCCCAGATTTCCGCCATTATGGATGCCTATTCCGTAGCCAGGGAATACGGCATTCCGATTATTGCAGACGGCGGAATTCAGTATTCCGGAGATGTGGCGAAGGCACTGGCTGCCGGCGGCTCCACCGTAATGATGGGCTCCGTATTTGCAGGCTGTGATGAAGCTCCCGGTGAGTTTGAGCTTTATCAGGGAAGAAAATATAAGGTTTATCGCGGCATGGGCTCTATCGGTGCCATGAAGGAGAAGAATGGTTCCTCCGACCGTTACTTCCAGGCAGGGGCCAAGAAGCTGGTGCCTGAGGGTGTGGAAGGAAGAGTGGCTTACAAAGGTAAGGTGGAAGATACCATCTTCCAGTTTATCGGCGGCCTTCGTGCCGGCATGGGCTACTGCGGAGCAAAGGACATTCCCACCTTGCAGGAAACTTCCGAGTTTGTAAAGATTTCTCCTGCATCTCTAAAAGAGTCTCATCCCCACGATATTCATATCACAAAAGAAGCGCCGAACTATTCTTCGGATTCTATATAGGTGAAATTTTTTGAAAAAGACTTCTGTATAAAGTGAGATTCTTTGGAAAGTGAACTCTATTTCAGCAGAATTCATTTGAGCCGAATTCTATTGGAGAGAGCTTTTCTTTAAGAGAGTCTGTTTAAATAGGGGCTGTAAAAAAACAAAATAAGAAATAGAAAACTATTTTGATTTTTTACAGCTCCTATTTTTGTACTTTTTTCCTATCACGAAAATAAAAACTATGAAGAACGTCGATTTTATGCTAAAATCTCACGGATTGTAACTATTCACCCGTGTGTTCGAGACCTTCCACACGCTAAAAAAAACTAAAGGAGAATTTATGCATTTTCAAGATCAAAAAACCAAGATGATAACCCAGGCGGCGCTGATTGCCGCTGTGTATGTGGCTTTAGTGCTGATTTTTAAGCCCATCAGCTTCGGGGCGATTCAGTTCCGTATTGCGGAAGCCCTTTGTATTTTGCCATTTTTCAGCTTTGCGGCTGTACCGGGCTTGGCTGTGGGCTGTCTTTTAGGAAACTTCTTTTCCGGAGCGGCCATGCCGGATGTTATCTTCGGAACCTTGGCCACCCTGATTGCTGCAATCTTAAGCTATCAGCTTCGGAACAAGAATAAGTTCCTGGTATGCGTTCCGCCCATCCTTGCCAATGCCATCATTGTGCCCTTCGTTTTACAGTATGCTTACGGGGTACCGGACAGCTATCCCTTCCTCTTTGCTACAGTAGGATTGGGAGAAATCATTGCGGTAGGCGGTTTGGGAAATGCTTTGCTTTTGGCTTTGGAAGGTCGGAAGGAAGTGCTTTTCGGCGCAGGAGTTTAACAGAAAAGCCGGTATTTTGTCGGAGGAAAAGCTTCTCCTTGGCAGGATAGAGAAGTAACGGTATAAGTCGGAAGTAGAGGAAAACTAGGCAGTAGTAAGGATTGCTTTAGGAGGAAATATGTACGATATTCATTTTGACAAACCACTTTGGGTGCACTTTATCGGAATAGGGGGTATCTCCATGAGCGGCCTGGCGGAAATTCTGCTGGATCGTCATTTTACCGTAACCGGATCGGATGCCAAAACTTCTCCTCTGACAGAGCACTTGGAAAGCTTGGGAATCAAGGTCTTTGTTCCCCAAAGCCGTCAAAATATTCAGGATGGGGTGGAGCTTTGTGTGTATACCGCCGCCATCTCCGAGGATAATGAGGAGTTTCAGGAGGTAAAGCGCAGAGGCATCCCCATGATGACTCGTGCAGATCTTCTGGGACGCATCATGCAAAATTATGCTACGGCGATCAATGTGGCCGGTACCCACGGAAAAACCACCACCACCTCCATGATTGGCGAGATTCTTATGGAGGCGGCAAAGGATCCTACTATTACGGTGGGGGGGATGATGAAGGATATCGGGGGAAATCTCCGTGTGGGACAGTCCGACATTTTCCTGGCAGAGGCCTGCGAGTATACCAACTCCTTCCACTCCTTCTTCCCCAGCATTGCGGTGATTTTAAATGTGGAAGCAGACCATCTGGACTTTTTCAAGGATATTAATGAGATTCGGGATTCCTTCAAGACCTTTATCGAAAGATTGCCGGAGGATGGCCTGGTGGTCATCAACAAGGATATTCCTCATTATGAGTATTTCTTAGAGGATTTGGGCGGACGGAAGATAATTACCTTCGGTCATGGGGACGCGGATTATACGGCGAATTTTATTTCTTATGACCATTATGCAAGACCCAGCTTTACCCTCTTTGAGCACGGAGAGGATAGAGGCAAGGTGACACTTTCCGTTACCGGAGAGCACAATATCTACAATTCCCTGTCTGCCATTGCGGTGGCAAGATATTTGGGGATTTCCTTTGAGGATATCAAGGAGGCTCTGCATCGTTTTTCCGGAACGGATCGTCGTTTCCAGCGAAAGGGAAAGATTAACGGCTTTACCATTATTGATGACTATGCCCACCATCCGCAGGAGATTGCGGCAACCATTGCGGCAGCACAGAAGTATCCTCATAGAAAGCTGTGGATTGTTTTTCAGCCCCATACCTATTCCAGAACGAAGGCTTTAATGGAGGACTTTGCGGGAGCTTTGGCCCAGGCGGATGAGATTATTCTGGCGGACATTTACGCCGCCAGGGAGAAAAATACCGTAGGCATCAGTTCGGATGACTTGCGGAAGCTAATGCTTTCTCAAAACACCAACGTGTACTATATTCCGGATTTTCCTTCCATTGAGAAGTATATTTTAGAGCATGTGAAGGAGGGAGACCTTTTAATCACCATGGGTGCGGGAAATATCGTAGACGTGGGAGAGGATTTACTTTCTTTGGAAGGTGCGGAGAGAGAAGAATAGATTTTTTTGAAGAAGGTTTTTCATCGTGGAAGAAAAGGAATTTTTTCTTTTCCCAAATGGTGGAAACCTTCTTTTTTATCTTCTTCAAGCCGGGGGAGTCGGGGGAAAGAAAATTATTTTCTTCTTTCCTGATTTTCCGGAAATCCACCTAAGAATTGTGGATAACCGGAGGGAAAATCCTTCAAAAAAGGATAGATAAACCCAGTAAAATCAAGCTTTTAAAGAAAATAAAAAAAGAAACCCACATTATCCACATTGCTGTGGATAAGTCCTGTGGATAAACTTGTGGAGTAGTCTTCTTGAACTGAAAAAGCTCCTATGTTATGATTTGCTCACCGACGACTTAGGGGAGAAAGGGAAGAGATGGAGATACAGTTTCAAGAGGGAATCCAGGCGGAGATTACTTGTGTTCCGAATGCATTTATAGACGAATATGTAGCCGAAGCCAATGGAGATTATGTGAAGGTGTATCTGTATTTGCTTCGCCATCAAAAAGAAAAGCTAAAGGGCAAGGAAATCGGTGAGGCCCTTTGCTTAACTGACCAGGACGTGAAAAGAGCCATCCTTTTTTGGGAGAAAAAGGGGGTATTAAAAGAGGGAACGGCCAGAGCTTTGGAGCGGGAATTGCAGTCGGAAGAGGCGGCTCTTCTTTCCGAGGAAAAGCTGTCTCAGAAAGAGAGGCTGAGCCGTATGGAAAGGACTTCTTTTTTTGATGAGCAAAAACAGGAAATGGACGGAAAAAAGCGGGAAATCGATGAGGAAGAATTTGGCGGCATTTTGTTTGTAGCCAAGCATTTGATGCCTGTGGTAACGCCTTCCCATGTCCAGCTTTTTGAATATATGTATCAATCTCTGGAAATGGATGCGGAGCTGATTGAATTTTTCTTAGACTACTGTTGCAGCCTGCAAAAGACCAACTGTCGCTATATGCAGAAGGTGGCGGTGGACTGGCACGAGTTGGGCATTCGAGATGTTCGGGCAGCCAGAGAGCATGTGAAGAATTTTGATATGGCGAAGGGCATGAAGGCAGGAAACGGAGACGGAAAGGCCGGCGGAAATACATTTTCTTCGAAAGGAAAGGGCGGAAGCTCCTCCGGAGAGAAGAAGGGCAATCGTTTCCTGAATTTCAGTCAGGAAGAGGTAGACTATGATTCTTTGGCTAAGCAGAAGGCCTTAGAACGACTTGGACAGTTTCATACCGCTAAGTAGAGAAGAGGCAAAGCATGGCACTGAATAACGGACAGGTTCAGGAGATACAGAGGATACTTTCAGAAAGACAGCTGGAAGCCCATAGAAGATATTTAGAGAAAAGGGAAGAGATATTCCGTAAGCTTCCGGAACTGGAAGAGCTGGAGGAGAAGGTTAGAGCCTTCTCTTTATCCGTTGCCGGAGAAATGCAGCAGGGAAATCGTGAGGGACTCCTTCGACTAAAGGAAGAAATCGGAAAGCTGCATAAAGAAAAGAAAGCTCTTTTGGAAGGCGCGGGTTATAAGATACAGGATTTAGAGGAAGAAGAGCATTTTTGTCCCCTTTGTCAGGATACCGGATATGTGGACGGGAAGAAATGCCAATGCTTTTTAAAGCTGCAGGGAGAGCTTCTGTACCGACAATCCCGTATGGGAGCGGTGCTGGAACGGGAAAACTTCTCCAAGTTCCAGTTGGAGCGCTTCGACAATATAGAGAAGCTGGGCCAGTGCGGAAACAAAACCCTGCGGGAATATATTAAGGAGATTCGGGACTATCTGACAAACTACTGTGAAGAATACCCGAAAAATAACCGCAGCATTTTATTTACCGGCAGTACCGGAACCGGAAAAACCTATTTTCTTCACTCCATAGCCAAGGCCCTGTTGGATAGAGGCGTAAGTGTATTGTACTTTACCGCCACAGGACTCTTTGAGTATTTTTCCAAAAGGATGCGAGAAGAAGATACGGAAGACTATATCGAAGAGGTGGATGTGATTTTGATAGATGACTTGGGAACGGAGTTTTCCAACAGCTTCACCACCTCCCGCTTTTTCGCCCTGCTGAATCAACGGATATTGGACCGAAAAACCATGCTGATATCTACAAATTTGAATTTTAAGGAACTTAGGGAGATGTATTCCGACAGAGTGGTATCCCGCTTCATGTCTGACTACGAGATCATCCCCTTATATGGGAAAGATCAGAGACTCTAAGGAAAGAAAAATGCGAAGCATTTTCCCTGTTCTCTACCGGAGACGCCTCTGAAATATTTATATTTCAAGAGCGGCTTCGGCAGAGAATAGGGAGTCAAACTTGCAAAGCAAGTTTGATTTCTTTCCGCCACACCCTTAACTTTCTATCGAAGAGATATTTTTTGGAGAGGAGAAGTAAAAGTAGCAGTAGCTTTTGCCTTATGGCTTCGAATAAGGGGCAATCTGAGCCCGTCGGTACTAGCGAAAAACAAGGGGACCGCAGTTTTTCGCTTAGTATCCGCTACGAGGCGAGGTTAGCGGGAGCGTGCCCCTGTACCGAAGCCATAAGAGCAAAAGCGTTAACCCTTTTACGAAGAACACTCCAAAAATCTCTTCGACAAAAGTTTTTTCCTAAAAGCAAAAAAGAGCATAGACTTTTTCTTTGCTTTCCTGTATTTTTAATCCGTAAGTGTCTATATGTTTGGAAGGAGAATAGTCATGGCTGATTCCAGAACTTCACAGTTCATTGAGCGTATTCCGGTAGGACCTTTGGCTTTGATGCCGCTGAAGTCCATTGAGCCCTTGGGAAAGAAGGTAAACGATTACTTGGTTACCTGGAGAACCAAGAGAGAAAGTGAGCATAAGGAAACTCTTGCCTTTTCAGGGTATCAGAAATCGGATTACATTGTTCCCACAAGAATTTCCCGATTCGGAACAGGAGAGGCAAAGGGAGAAATCCTGGAGTCCGTACGAGGCGTGGACATTTACTTGATGGTGGATGTGATGAACTACTCCATGACCTATTCCATTTTCGGCCATGTGAACCACATGTCTCCGGATGACCACTATGCGGATTTAAAGAGACTGATTGCGGCAACAACAGGAAAGGCTAAGCGAATCAACGTCATTATGCCCTTCATGTATGAGTCCAGACAGCATAAGAGATCCGGAAGAGAGTCCTTAGACTGCGCTATGATGCTGCAGGAGCTTCATGAAATGGGCGTGGAGAATTTCTTAACCTTCGATGCCCACGATCCCAGAGTCATGAATGCCATTCCCAGAGACTCCTTTGACAATGTTTCCTGCACTTACCAGTTCGTTAAGGCACTTCTGATGAATGTAAATGATTTGGACATTGATAAGGATCATATGATGATTATTTCTCCGGATGAGGGCGGAATGAATCGTGCCATTTATTATGCCAATGTCTTAGGCTTAGATATGGGTATGTTCTATAAGAGAAGAGACTACACCCAGGTGGTGAACGGACGGAACCCTATCGTGGCTCATGAATTCTTGGGAACGGATGTGGAAGGAAAGGACGTTATCATCATCGATGATATGATTTCCTCCGGAGAATCTTTAATCGATACAGCCAAGGCATTAAAGGACAGAAAGGCAAAACGAGTTTATGCTTGCTGTACCTTCGGCTTATTTACCAACGGTCTTAACAAGTTCGATGAAGCCTATGCAGCCGGAATTCTGGCGGGAGTTTTGACCACAGACCTGATTTATCAGCCGGAAGAGCTGCTAAAGAGAGAATGGTATATCAATGTAAGCATGGCGAAGTATATTGCCCTGCTCATTGATAATATGAACCATGACATTTCCATTTCCTCTATCTTGGATCCGGTGGGCAGAATCAATAAGAGAGTTTCTGAATATAAGGAAGCCAGAGCTTCCCAGACAGAGCAGTTTAGCTTAGAGTTGGAAGATGATATGTAAAGAAAAGAGAGGCTTGGAAACAAGCCTTCTTTCTATATTTCCCCAATATAGTTTTTTATTATCCCTTTTGGTGGTTTTTGTTCATAGCACCCATTTTTCCGTGGAAGAGTTGCAGAGCGTAGCAAGGCTACCCTTTTTTGAGAGCTCTTTTTTGGAAAAATGGGAGTTTTTCTTTTCGGAATTCTTAGGGCAGGTAGCGGTTCCCGGATTTTTCTTTGTCAGTGGCTACCTGTTTTTCCGGAATTTGCAGAGCCTTTCTCAATGGAGAGAGAAGCTTGGAAAACGCTTTTTTTCCTATGTCCTTCCCTATCTTTTCTGGAATACCGGAATGACTGTCCTTTATCTTTTGTTTCAAAAGGCAGACTTTAGTATTTACGGGATTTTTGAGGGGATATTTCTTTATCGTTATCAGCCGGTATTTTGGTATTTTTTTCAGCTGATTCTGCTGACCTACGCCTGTCCATTCTTTGCCCTAGGCCTTTTTTTGCTACGAAAATGCTTTTCTTCGAAGGTGGGTAACCTGCTCTTTGGCATTTTCCCCCTCTTCTTTCTTGGCTTGGTGTATTTTCGCCTGGATATTCCCTACCTCAATGAAGATGCGGCTTTTTACTATAGCTTTGGTGCTTATTTGGCATTGCTTGGCTTTGGCATTTCCGGGGAGAAAAAGGGCTTTCCTTATGAAAATGCAGAAAAGAAATCTATATTTTCTCTATTTCT
>CAUUUY010000025.1:0-11316 GCA_963548305.1 uncultured Oribacterium sp. | reverse complement strand
CTGTCAGGCTCTCCATCCATATCGGTTCCCTGAATATCGGGAATGTCTGTAGGTGCGGGTAAGAAATCAATAACCGCATCCAAAAGCTTCTGCACACCCTTGTTACGATAAGCAGTACCGCAAAGACAAGGAATAGCCTGTCCTTCAATGGTACCCTTACGAAGGGCTGCCTTTAATTCCTGCTCGGTCGGAATCTCTCCCTCAAGGTATTTCTCCATAAGGTCGTCATCCAACTCGGAAATCTGCTCTACCAACTTCTCACGATATTCCTCAGCCAAGTCCTTGAACTCTTCAGGAACATCTGTGATCTCGATATCTTCACCCTTGTCATCCTTGTAGAAGTAAGCTCTCATCTCGAAGAGGTCGATTACTCCTTTGAAGGTGTCTTCTCTTCCCATCGGAACCTGGGTAATGATACAGTTCTTACCCAAACGGTCTACGATAGTCTGTACAGAGTGGAAGAAATCCGCTCCTACAACGTCCATCTTGTTGATGAACGCCATACGGGGTACATTGTAGGTATCTGCCTGACGCCATACGTTCTCAGACTGAGGCTCTACACCGCTCTTTGCGTCAAATACACCTACTGCGCCGTCCAAAACACGAAGAGAACGCTCAACCTCTACGGTAAAGTCTACGTGTCCCGGGGTGTCAATAAGGTTGATTCTATATTCCGGTGCTCCAGGGATCTTCTTGTGCTCCTTCTCAGGAATCCAGTGGCAAGTAGTTGCAGCGGAGGTGATGGTGATACCTCTCTCCTGCTCCTGCTCCATCCAGTCCATGGTAGCACTACCTTCGTGGGTTTCTCCAATCTTGTGGTTTACACCGGTGTAATAGAGGATACGCTCGGAAAGTGTTGTTTTACCGGCGTCAATATGCGCCATGATACCAATATTTCTTGTGTGCTCAAGGGAATACTGTCTTTCAGCCAATGTCTTTCCTCCTATTAGAATCTGTAATGAGCAAATGCCTTATTGGCCTCAGCCATTCTATGCATCTCCTCTTTACGCTTTACTGCAGCACCTGTATTGTTGGCTGCATCCATAATTTCATTTGCTAATCTTTCTGCCTGAGTCTTCTCAGAACGCTTTCTGGAAAACTCTGTAAGCCATCTTAATGCCAAGGTCTGGCGTCTCTCAGGCTTTACTTCCATTGGTACCTGGTATGTGGCACCACCAACTCTCTTTGCCTTTACCTCAAGTACAGGCATGATGTTGTTCATTGCTTCTTCAAATACTTCTACAGCATCCTTCTCTGCCTTAGCGGCAACCTTCTCGAATGCTCCATAAACGATCTTCTGTGCAACACCCTTCTTACCATCTAACATGATGGAGTTTACAAGCTTAGTTACAATCTTGGAATTGTAAATTGGGTCTGCCAGTACATCTCTGTGTAGCGTATGTCCTTTACGTGGCACGTTACTTCCCTCCTTAAATACTGGATTTAGATCAACGGTACTCTCTTAGGAAAATGTTTTTCCCATCTTCTTTGAGTTCATGCGGAAATGGACACAGGCTTATCTATCTTTGTGACCAAATTTTCCGTCATAACCATGTCTAAATGAAACTACGATTTCGGCTTAAGCCTTCTTTGCCTTAGGTCTCTTTGCGCCGTACTTGGAACGAGCCTGCATACGGTTTGCAACGCCTGCAGTATCCAAAGTACCACGAATGATGTGATAACGTGTACCGGGAAGATCCTTAACACGGCCACCACGAATCATAACAACAGAGTGCTCCTGAAGGTTGTGTCCTTCTCCCGGAATATAGGATGTTACTTCGATTCCGTTGGAAAGACGTACTCTGGCGATCTTACGAAGAGCAGAGTTCGGCTTCTTCGGTGTTGCAGTCTTTACGGCTGTACAAACACCTCTCTTTTGTGGAGCGCTGTTCGTAGTTGCTCTCTTCTGTAAAGAGTTGAACCCTTTCTGAAGAGCAGGGGCAGTGGACTTTTTCTTACTGGTCTCTCTACCCTTTCTAACGAGCTGGTTAAATGTTGGCATTTTGGTCTCCTTTCATAATAGTTTTGCTCCCTTTATGTGACCACCTTGCGAAAGGCATGCATAAAGAAAGGCGCGAGAAAACTCACGCTCAACAAATATAAGCTTGAGACAAAGAAAAGTCAAGAAAAATCATGGCTTTTTTCAAGGGAAAAATCGTTCCTGAAAATGGAATAAAACAGATGCCTCTCCTCTTTTTACGCTCCCCTCCATTTCCACTTTTGATATCACATTTTCTTTTCTTTCTATTTTTTATGGGTTTTGTATAATTTTAACGCATTGTACTCTTTCACTATTCACAAATCCACACTTCTTATCTTTTTAAAGCTTTGTAATTATTATAATTATTATAAATATTAGCAATTAATTATTTTACAGTTCATAGATATTGACTAGCTTTTGCTCTTGTGATAGTTTAATCTCGTTTCTTAATGGTTAGATTTAACTAACTTTATTTTCGCATAAATAAAGATTGATTGGAATGTGGTTAGTTGTATAACACAATCATTTTTCTTCCCTTCTAACCATATCATCACACGCACTATCTCTTGTAGAGATAGAAAGGAGATCCTTATGAAAAGGAAAGCATTTTCATGCGCTGTCCTTTCCATAGCCACAGCAATGCTGCTTCCCGGCATCAGCCTGGCCAAGCCGGCAAGTACCCTTGGGCAATGGTTTAACCGTTCCGGAAAATGGTATTATGGAAAAGACGAAGAAAACTTACGAAAGGAATGGATTGTCTCCGAGGGTGACTGGTTCTACCTCCAAAAGGATTCGGGAGAGCTTCAGTCCGGTTGGTTAAACTTAAACGGAAAGAAATATTTCCTCAATACTTTACACAACGGACAATTCGGAAAATTACTGACCGGCTGGCAGTGGATTGACGGTTACTGCTATTTCTTTGAAGCAGAGGATCCTAAAACTCTGGGAGAGTTAAAAGTATCCGGCTTAAGCAAGGATGGATACACGGTAGACGAAAACGGACGCTACCTTTCCAATGGCAAAGTAGTGTATGAAGCCAGAAAAGGACTTCCCAGCACGGAAAGCGGTCAAAGCGTTGCCGGTGTCAGCAGAGCACTCCCCTCCGCTTCTAGCGATTCCTCTTATAGAAGCCGTTCCCGCAGAAGCAGTTCTACAGGAAACGGTTCCACTGAAGGAAACACAGTTTCCCCAACACTTCCTTCCAAAGATTCACAAAGCGAAGCAAAGAAAGATAGCGAGAAGCAAGAGAATATAGAGAAGAGCTCCGGCAGTCAGATGGAGAAGCCTAAGGAGGAGACAAAACCGGAACAGCCTAAGGAAGATAAAAAACCTGAAAGTCCCAAGGAGGACAAGAAGCCTGAAGTTCCTAAGGAGGATACGAAGCCTGAGACTCCTAAGGAAGAGGAAAAAAAGCAAAGTCTTATGGACGGTGTTTATTTCGGAACTTCCAAGGAGGGGATCCACTTCCAAGAAAAAGGTCCAAATATTGTTAAGGTTCGAATTGAAAATGGAAAAATCGTCTCCGCAGAAAGCGTGGTTTTTACCGATGACACACAACCGGACTTTTTTGCCAAGTTCAGAGACCGGCTTCTGGAAAGAGTCAAAGGCTTGGACTCTGTTGATGAGGTGAAAAAATCCGTTAACAGTAAGAGCGGAAAGTATTATGACGGGTTGGCAGGAGCCACCAGAACTCTTCGTTCCCATACCTCAGCCCTGGAAAATGCTTTATATCAGGCGAAGAAGCAAGAAGGTCGGGAGGCTTTCCCCTTTAGCTATATGGAGTTTGAAAGCCGCCCTAACCCCAGTCAGAGCGGTAAGACTTTGGATTTAAGCGATACCCGCCTAAAGCTACATTTTCCCAATGGAGAAACGAAAGTCGTAAGCCCGGAGGAATTTGCGCAGTACGGTATCGGCACCAGTCCTGCACAGGGTTCTCCCATTAAAGAAGGAACCAAGGAGATTTTGGTACATTTTCTGCAAAAGGATATGGATATCGACTTGGTCAGCGCCATCGTACCGAGAGCAGAGATTCACAAGAAATATCCTACAGAAATCCACGTACATTACGCAAATGGAGACAGTTCTACCATTACGCTGGATAAAGAGAACTTCCGGTATACCATTCCCGCTAAGGGAAAGATTGATCACATGCACTTAATGGATGGGGATAAGGAAGTGGCAAGATCTCAGTATGATGCTGCTGCCAACCAGTGGAGCTTCTCCTTAAAGGATGTTCCTCACGAGGGCTTCAGCTCCTGGGGCTATGAGCTTTATACAGTTAAGGTGGACACCAGCAAGGACAACTCCCCCATCGCTTCCTTTAAGCTGGATTCTCATTTGGCAAAGAAAGAATACCATGTGGGAGATGCTCTAAAGATTGATGATTTAATCGTGGAAGCTGTAACCGAGCAGGGTAACAATAAACTGTATCAAAACTGGGAGCTGGCAAAGGCCGCTGGCTTTAGCTCTACTCCGGAAAATAACACAAGCTTAAATACCGTAGGCGATAATACTGTTACCATTCGTTACCACAAGGGCGACACAGACTTGTCCCAAAGCTTTACCGTAAACGTAAAGGACCTGGCAAATCAGGTTCCTGCCAAAGTGGAGATTCGCACCAAGGCGGGAGAACTGGTAAAGCGCTATAGCTTTACCGAAGCTCAATGGGAAGAAAAACAGGGTATGCTTTCCTATGTGCAGGTTCCTGTTCCCAAGAAGTTTGAAACAGCATGGAACAACAAGGAATTTACCGCAAAAGCCTTCAATAAAGAGGGCAAAGAATTGAATGTGGAAGTAAGCAAACGAGGAATTCTATTCCGCGTGCAATTCCCGAATTATACCCATGATGTAGCTTATCAGAATGCTATGCTGAGTCTGAGCTTTAAGTTTGAAGAAAATGCCCCGGAAGAAAAGGATGAAACAGAAAGTCCAAAGCCGGAGACTCCTAAGGATGAAAGTAAACTGGCAGACGGCATTTACTACGGAAGCGCTAAAGAGGGAATTCATTTCCAGACCAAGGGACCAAATATCGTAAAGGTTGAGATTTCCAAGGGAAAGATTGTTTCTGCAGAAAGCGTTTCCTTTAAAGATGATCTCTCTCCAAAATTTTTCGCCCAGTTCAGAGATCAGCTTCTGGAACGCGTAAAGGGGCTGGATTCTGTAGAGGAAGTGAAAAAGTCTTTGGATAACAAATCCGGCAAATACTATGACGGATTAGCAGGTGCGACAAGAACTCTCCGCGCCCATACCTCTGCTATGGAAAATGCTTTAGACCAGGCAAAAAAGAAAAAAGCCGGAGCAGAATTTCCCTTTAGTTATATGGAATTCTTCATGCGGCCTAATGCAGTGCAAAGCGGAAGTACTTTGGATTTAAGTGTAACTCGCTTGAAACTGCATTTCCCGGATGGAGAAGAAAAAATTATTAAGCCGGCAGAATTTGCCCAATACGGCATCACTACTACCCCCGAACAGGGTAGTCCAATTCAGGAGGGACAGAAGGTTCTAGTACACTTCCTGCAAAAGGACCTAGACATTGATATGGTCTGTGCCGTTGTTCCAAGAAATGTAATTCGTAAGAAATATCCTACAGAAATCCACGTACATTATGCAAATGGAGACAGCTCTACCATTACGCTTGATAAAGAGAACTTCCGGTATACCATTCCCGCTAAGGGAAAGATTGACCACATGCACTTAATGGACGGGGATAAGGAAGTGGCAAGATCTCAGTATGATGCTGCTGCCAACCAGTGGAGCTTCTCCTTAAAGGATGTTCCCCATGAGGGCTTCAGTTCCTGGGGCTATGAGCTTTACACCGTAAAGGTAGATACCAGTCAGGACACCTCCCCTATCGCCTCCTTTACGCTGGATACCCATTTGGCAAAGAAGGAATACCACGTGGGAGATGCTTTAAAGATTAATGACTTAATCGTAGAGGCGGTTACCGAGCAAGGAAACAATAAGATTTACCAGAACTGGGATTTGGCAAAGGCCGCAGGCTTTAGCATTAGCCCGGAGAATAACACAGCATTAAATACTGTGGGAGAAAATACCATTACCGTTCGCTACCAAAAAGACGGCGTGGACTTATCCCAGACTTTTAGCGTAAATGTAAAAAATCTGGCTAATCAGGTTCCTGCTAAAGTAGAGATTCGTACCAAGGCAGGAGAACTGGTAAAGCGTTACAACTTTAGCCAAGCAGAATGGGAACAAAGTGCCGGTGGAGTTAAACGTCTTCAGCAGTCTATTCCTAAGAAGTTCCAAGAAGCATGGAATGCCAAGGAATTTGTTGCAAAAGCATTTAATAAGGATGGAGAAGAACTGACAGCAGAAAGTACTCAGAAGAGTATTATGTTCCGTGTCGAATTCCCGAATTACAGTTCCAGCCTTTTCGTAGGCCATGCAACCTTCTCTTTAAGCTTCCAGTTTGACGAAAATGCGCCGATTGAAAAGGAAGAAACTGAAACACCAAAGCCGGACACTCCAAAACCCGATACAAAGCCGGAGAATCCTAAAGAGGAGACACCGAAAAAGGACGATAAAACTTCCTCTTCCACCATTGAGAAGCCGACTCCCTCCGACACAGAAGCCAATGACGCTCTTCTTCCCGCCCATGTAGAGGTTTACTGGCACGGTGAAAAAGTAGTAGATGATAACTATAATTTGGATGAAGTAAAAAAACATAGAGGACAGCTCATTTTCAAAGGTATCAAGGTTCCGGCAAAAATGAAAGGACATAACAAAAGGGAAGACTTTACCGTTGTAATAAAAAACAGCAAAGGGGAAGACCTTCCCTATACAAAACTGGAACCTTTTGGTTCAAAAAGCCACGCCAGAATTATCATCAATCTGGAAAAACGTTATTCCGATTGGACCCCCATGAGGATTCATTATGTCTGGAACTACATTGAGGATCCGGCAGATAATAAGCCTTCTACCGAGGAAGAAAGTTCTTCTGATGATCTTCTCCCCAGTCATGCAGAAGTGTTCTGGCATGATGAAAAGGTAGTAGATAAAGAAATTTCCAAAGAACAAGTTCAAACTGCCAGAGGACAAGTTGTATATGATGCTGTTCCTATATACGGCAAAAAGAGAAATTTCATCAATGACTACACCGTAATTGTAAGAAACCAAAAGGGCGAAGAGCTTCCCCAGTACCATACCGTTTCTAATGTCAGAGGAAAGCCTAGCCTTTTAGTTAACTTAAAGAATGCCCATCCGCAATGGGGTAAAATAAGATTAAGCTTTGTCTGGAAATATGAAGACAAGGCGGAAAATGCCGGATCTGAAGATTCTAATAAGAAGGAAGAAACTAAGCCGGTAGAGAATCCCAAGGAAGAAACGGAACCCAGCTATATCAAAACCTTCTACGGCGAGAGTGAAATTGTGCCTTATGAATATACCGTAAAAGTTAAAGTTAAGTGGGATAGTCAGAAGAAAGTCATTCTGAAGGTGGAGGACAACGAAACGTTTTCCGGAAGCAATTCCGTCTTCTGGGACAATGTAAGAAGAAGTTCTATGCCTGCTTTAACGGGAAAGAACAGAGATACTGTAGATGATATAGATGCAGTTGCGGGATGCACTTTTAGTAGAAATGCTTTGGTAGAAGCTGTTCGAAAGGCTATTCCGGAGGAATAATCCTCAAGAGACTGTAAAAAATCAAAAGAGATTTTTTACAGTCTCTTTTTTATAAACAAATTCAAAATTTTTTATGCTCAAAATTCTAAAAATTCTATTGACAAAATATTCACTTTTATTGTAATATTACGCCGTTCGTTTCCCTCAAGGAAAGAACTCCGAGGTGTGGCTCAGTTTGGTAGAGCACCTGGTTTGGGACCAGGGGGTCGCAAGTTCGAATCTTGTCACCTCGATTTTTTATTGGAAAATTCAAAATCATATTTATGAAATACCATCGAAGAAGCTTTTAAAGCTTCTTTTTCTTTTATTTTCTTATTTCATTTTCTTCTTCGCTCTCATTTGCACATTTCAATGTAGTATTTGCACAAAAAGCTATTTTACAGTATATTTCAACAAATAAAACCAAAAAAAAGGATATAATATAGCAAAATATTTCAAATCAAAAAGCTGCTCAGGAGTGTGCGGATTATGAATACGTCAAAATTAAAGCATTCTTATAAAGACATTTCATTGGAATTTAATCAAGAAACCCTACGATACTCTATTGAAGCCGGAAAGGCCAAATGGGAAACTAGGGCAGATTTTTCTCCTTATATTGTTTTGCAGGAAAAAAAGGATAATTTATCAAACGGTGAAAGGCAAGATAGCAAGATAGACAAGGCAGAAAAAGAGAAAGAGGAAAACGAAACAATAAAAGCCCCACTCTACTTTAAAGATGCCAAGAGCAAAAGCCATGAGCTGATTCATACCGGTGTAGGGGAAGGAATTCGTAGCATTTACAAAGATTTTCTTCTACCCTCTTCCTTTACAGATAAAAAAGAAGAACTTCTCTCCTTCTCTTTTGAAACCTATGTCTGGATTGAGTACAGCACAAAACAGGTATATTTTGAATGGATTCCCCTAACAGAGGCTCCTATAGACTGTATTGATAAAATCCTCTTTCCGGGACCTTTCGCTTTTCATAAGGAAAGTTCTTCCTGGTACAGCATTATCCCTAAGGAGCAGGGCATCCTGATTCCCAACACCTGGGATGTAAGCTTTCATCAGGATGGCTTCAAGGGACGCTTCGGTACAGCCAGCGCCTACCTCCCCATTTTCGGACAAGTCAAGGAGGGAGAGGGCTATCTTGCAGAAAGCCTTACCCCTTGGAACATGGGCTATGAGGCGGTACATGAAGCAGGAAGCATGGAAACCAGCATAGAGTTTCGTATTGAACCCAGTCTTGGGCAAATGGAATATCGGCGGATTGTGCGCTATCTCTTCCTATCGGATTGCGACTACAACAGTCTTTTAAAGACGTATCGGAAGCTGGCAAGGGAGGAAGGCAAGTTAAAGACACTAAAGGAAAAGGAAGTTGCCAACCCTTCCGTAAGAAAACTTTTGGGCGCTTCCTTTGTACACAAGGGGATAAAGACCTGCGTCCAGCCGGATTCGGAGTTTTTCGATAAGGATGCTCCGGATAAAAATAACCACCTCACTACTTTCCGAAAGAGGGCAGAGGAAATGAGAGCCCTAAAGGCGGATGGTATAGAGAAGCTCTACTTCCATTTGGATGGCTGGGGAGATGCGGGCTATGATAATAAGCACCCGGATGTGGGGCCCGCCTGCATAGAAGCCGGTGGTTGGGAAGGTATGCGGGAATTGTCCGATACTATGAAAGAACTGGGCTTCCTCTTCGGTATTCATGACCAGTACAGAGATTTCTATAAGAAGGCGGAAAGCTATCATGATGATCTGGCTTGCAAAAGTCCCGATGGCAGCATTTTCACCCACGCCCGTTGGGCAGGAGGTCCCCAAGCCTATCTCTGTACCAGTCAGGCTCCCTATTATGTTCGAAGAAACTTTGAAAGACTCTTGGATGAGGGAATAAATTTAGACGGAGCTTATCTGGATGTCTTTACCTGCAACGAGGGAGATGAATGTGATAATCCCAGGCATAGAATGCGCCGGAAAGATTCCTATGAATACCGATGCCAGTGCTTCCGTTATCTTCTGAGCAAAGACATTTTACCAAGCTCCGAAGAGGTAAATGATTGGGCTGTGCCCTGGCTGGTCTTCTGCCACTACGCCCCCTATGACTTTATGCTTCGGGAGCCGGGAAGCCCCAAGTACGGAATTCCCATCCCCATGTTTAATCTGGTTTACCATGACTGTCTGGTAATTCCCTGGATGATGGAAAAGCTTCCGGAGGAGGACTACATGCTTTATGCCCTGCTAAACGGCGGTGCCCCTTATCTTATTCGAGATCCTGCCTATCTGGGCATTGACGGAGCCTTTACTTTGGAAGAGGAAATGCCTTGGGAGAAGCATTTGGAAAGGGTTCGCATCGTTAGTGATTTCCATGAAAATGTGGGAGATGCG
This sequence comes from uncultured Oribacterium sp., assembly GCA_963548305.1. Taxonomy (GTDB): domain Bacteria; phylum Bacillota; class Clostridia; order Lachnospirales; family Lachnospiraceae; genus Oribacterium. The sequence continues at coordinate 1,337 of CAUUUY010000025.1, read as the reverse complement.
GAGCTTGTAAAACATGAAATTTTGGATGATAAGGGATTTCGGCAAAGATCTACATTTGCAAACGGATATGCTGTAGAGGTGGATTTACAGACAGGTAGTTATAGCATTTCCAAAGAATAATCCGAACTATTCCGCTAGGAAAGAAGCTTTGGATGACTCCATTTCGCTTCAAAAATGTATCTCGTTTCACACAGTACATTCCTTTTTATAAAGTATATGCCTCTTCATAAAGCATATACCCCTTCATAAACTGTAGTTCGTTTCAGAAAAATTGGTTCATCGCAAGTGCTTGCAAATCACTTTTGCAAGACTTGTAAAGAATAAAGCAAGAGCAAAGGAGAACATTATGAAAAAAAGAACAGAAAAACTCTTGGCATTGGCTACCCTATTGGCCATGGGAACTACTGCATTGGCTTCCTGCGGTAATAAGGCGGCAAGCGGAGAAAGTGCTTCCGGAGAAGCAAAGTCCGAAGGAAAAGTAGCCCTTTCCATGGCAATTTGGGATGAAAAGCAAAGAGCCATGACCGAGTCTTTAGTAGAAGCTTATACCAAGGCTCATCCGAATGTCAGCATTGAAGTTCAGCTCACCCCCTATAAGGGCGGAGAATACTGGACCAAGCTGGAGGCTGCTGCCACAGGCGGAAAGGCTCCTGATGTATTCTGGTTAAATGTACTCCATACCGACAGCTATGTGGATGGGGGAATCCTGGCAGATCTTAGCGATGCTATCGCCAAGTCCGATATTAAAGATAATTTCCCTGAGTCTTTGGTAAACAACTATGTTCGTGACGGAAAGAACTACGCCGTTCCTAAGGATTTTGATACCAATGCCCTTTGGTACAACAAGGAAATCTTTGATGAGGCCGGTGTAAGCTACCCGACAAACGACATGAGCTATGAGGACTTGGTGGCTAAAGCTGAGGAATTGAAGCAAGCAGGTCTGGATGAGGGTGTTTATCCCTTTGCCTGCCCTGTAGACTTCCAAACCTGGTACTATCAGACCGTTTTTGCCAACGGTGGTTGGATTCTCAGTGAAGACAAAAAGACTTCCGGCTATGAGGATCCCAAGACCCAGGGCGGAATTCAGTGCTGGATTGATATGATTGATAAGGAACTCTCCCCCAGTTCTGCAGCTCTTTCCGAGACCTCTGCAGATGCTATGTTTGAAGGAGGACAGCTGGCAATGACCTTTGCCGGATCCTATATGGTTCCCGAGTATACTTCCAACGACAATATCAAGGATAAGATTGATTGCGTAGAGCTTCCCAGCTTCAATGGAGTAGACACAAACTGTATCAACGGTTTAGGCTTTGCGGTTTATGAAGGAAGTAAGAATA
>CAUUUY010000024.1:0-11486 GCA_963548305.1 uncultured Oribacterium sp. | reverse complement strand
AAAGGATGTCTATATCAGTAAAGATATTGAATTGATTCCTGTAAAAAACATAAGAGAAGCGTTGACAATCTTTAAAAACTAGAGTAAAATTACAACGTTGTTTTTTTAGCAAAGGGGATTAGTTCAAGGGTAGAGCAACGGTCTCCAAAACCGCCGATGGGGGTTCGAATCCCTCATCCCCTGCTACTAAGAAACCCTAGGAATTAAGCCTAAAGCGGCTTGAAACCTAGGGTTTTTGCTTACTTTTAGAATCTTGCAAACAAATACACAAATCCTGAACCGAACATATCCGCCATGGAGTGTACCAGCACCACCGGCAGGAGATTTTTGATTCTATAGGTATAGAAGTAATAGTACAGAAGTCCGAATACCACACCGATAATAATGGCGGAGGTCATACCCTGATAGGTGTGGAAGGAAATACGAATAATCGTGGAATATAGCAGGGTTTGCCATTTGTACTTTTGGTCTACGGTGCCCAGTAAGCCCAAAAAGAAGAATTCTTCGTAGAAGGCATTCAATAAAGCATAGATAATGGCAACGGGGCTTAAGGCGGCTACTTTCCGAAATAACTCAAAGAAATCCATGGAAAGGAGAACTTCCTTGGTGAAGTAGTTATAGCCGTTGTCAAAGAGAAGGTAAAGAACGTCCGCACTTAGTCCCATAATGGCAAGCAATACAAAGTACCAGGGAATTACGGAGAGCTTAAAGCGGAAGGGGATTTGTTTAAAATCAAAGTTACGAACAATCAGATATAGAAAAACCAAAAGCAGCATAAAGAACTGGAATTGCAGATTGCTGGAATAGGCGACCCCTTCAGTGGCGGTATCCACGGTTTCCGCTACCGTTTCCGTAATGCTTTCCGTATTTTGGCTAAGAAGGATGGGGGAGAGGGGGAAAGCGTAAAACATAGCAGACTTTACAACATTTAGGCTGTCCAGAAATAGCTGGTTGGAGCGAATAATAAATTCTCCGAATAAAATCAAGCTAATGATGATGACATCATAGAAACGAAGGTTCTTGGTTTTTTCTTTGGGGAAAATGAATTGACGAATAGACATGCTGCTCCTTTCTTTTCGCTGAGTAATGTAAAGTATAGAATGAGTAATGTAAAGTATAGAAAACTCAGATTTCTTACTGAACTTATGCAAGTTCGGCACTTCCCTTTTCTTGCTTTGCCGTCGAAGGCTTAGATGGTTTTTTAAGAGGAAAGTTTGTCTATTTGCATACTCACTTACTACTATAGTTCCATCAGTGCATTGCTATTTTAGCGGTACCTTTGCTATTATAGCAAGGAAAAATCTCTTAAAAAGGAGAGGAAAGAGGAAGATTCTATGGCAGGAAGTATTGTAAATATAGAAAAAGGCGGCAAAAGCTTTCAAAATAAAGTTTTGTTTTCCGATGCCCAGTTCTCCATTCAAGAAGGAGAGAAGGTGGCATTAATCGGAAGAAACGGTGGGGGGAAGTCTACTCTGCTTCGGATTATTGCCGGAGAAGAAGAGCTGGATAGCGGCAGCATTGTACGAAGAAGGAACTTGAAAATCAGCTACCTTACCCAGGAAAGTCATTTTCCGGAGGAGAAGAGCATCCTAGAGGCGTTGGTGGAAAATTTTGCCCTTCGTATGGGAGAACAGGAAAGAGAGGCCTTTGGAAAGAAGGTTATGCAGGAGATTGGATTGGAGGATTTCTATTCCCCCTGCAAGATTTTATCCGGAGGACAGAAGAAACAGCTGGCTCTTCTGGCGGCCTTAAACACGGAACCGGATTTGTTGCTTTTGGATGAGCCTACCAACCATTTGGATGAGGAAATGGCGGAGTGGCTGGAGGAAAAATTAAAGCGCTTTAAGGGGGCGATTTTGCTGGTGAGCCATGACCGTTATTTTTTGGATACGGTTTGTGATGTGATTGTGGAGCTGGAAAGAGAAGGCTTTACTCGCTACGAATGTTCCTACTCCTCTTATCTGGAAAGAAAGGCGGAGCGCTTCAATATCGAAAAGGCCCAGGAAAGAGCCAGACAAAGTCTGCTTCGGAAGGAATTGGCCTGGGTACGAAGAGGAGCCAAGGCCAGAACCACCAAACAAAAAGGACGACTGCAACGCTATGAAAAGCTTTCCCAAATGCATGGTCCAACGGAGGAGGAAGAGTTGAGCCTTGCCTCCATTTTCGTGCGTCTGGGGAAGAGTACCATAAATTGTGAAAACTTGAGCAAAAGCTATGGAGATAAGCTTTTGTTTTCTAACTTCAGCTATAATTTTTTGCGAAATGACCGTATCGGCATTATCGGGAAGAACGGGGCAGGAAAGTCCACCCTGATGAAGGCGATTCTGGGAGAGATTCCGGTGGATGAGGGAAAGGTGGAAATCGGACAAACCGTGCGGATTGCCTATTTTCGTCAGGAAAATGAAGATTTGCCGGAAAAGGAAAGGGTAATCGACAGCATAAAGGAGATTGCGGAATACCTGCCCACAAAGGAAGGTTTGATTTCCGCCTCCCAAATGGCGGAGCGTTTCCTTTTTTCTCCGGAAATGCAGTATGCTCCCATTGAGAAGCTTTCTGGAGGAGAAAAGAGAAGACTCTACCTGCTACGCATTTTGATGTCCGCCCCTAATGTGCTGTTCCTGGATGAGCCCAGCAATGACCTGGATTTAAGCAGCCTGATTGTTCTGGAGGATTTTTTGGACAGCTTTCCGGGCATTGTGTTTGTGATTAGCCATGATCGATATTTTCTGGATCGTACGGTGAATCGTCTCTTTATTTTTCAGGAAAATGGACAGATTCGCCAGTTTGAGGGAGGCTATACCGACTATCAGGTACAGCTTTTGAAGGAAAAGGAAGAGGCGGAAAATGTAGAAAAGGGCGGCAAGGCAGAGTCCAAAGAGGATAGAGGAGAAGAAAAGTCCGAGGGGGATAAGAAGAAATCCTGGCAGGGGGCAAGGCTTTTAAAGATGACGTACCAGGAGAAGAAGGACTTTGAGCATATAGAAGAGGAAATTGCCGCCTTGGAGGAAGAGCTTGCCTTTATAGAAAAGGAAAGTGAATTAAACGGCAGGGATTACGTCTATCTTGCGAAATTACAGGAGCAGAAGGAAGAAGCGGAGGGAAAGCTTTTGGAAAAATATGAGCGCTTCGAGTATTTGACGGAGCTTCAGAAAAGAATTGATGCCGGGGAAAAGGTTTAAAGTCCATATAAAGAATTAAGGAAAAGACCAAGAGAAAGACTAAGAGAAAGATTAAGGAAAAAGATCAAGAGAAAGATCAAGGAAAAAATCAAGAGAAAGATCAAGAAAATGATCAAGAAAAGATTAATAATAAGATTAAGCAAACATTTAAAGAACAAATGTTTGCTTTTTTATTTACAAAACAAATGTTTGGTTTTACAATAAAGAAGGAAAGGAAGAAGAATGGAGATAAAGCCATGGATGTGTATGGGGAAGCGCAAAAGGAAGCTAAAGGAGGTAGGCATGAGGAAGACAGTCGGAAGAGAAAAGCCCAAAAGAATGCTGAAGCAGCCGGGCGTGGAATAGTAGGGCGACAGGATGAGAAATCCTGTCACTATATGGCCATTGATTTAAAGTCTTTTTATGCTTCCTGCGAGTGCAGGGAAAGAGGCTTGGATCCTATGGATGCTTATTTGGTGGTGGCAGATGGGGAAAGGACGGAAAAAACCATCTGTCTTGCAGTAAGTCCTGCCTTAAAGGCCTATGGTGTTCCGGGAAGAGCCAGACTTTTTGAGGTGGTGGAAAAGGTACGAAAGATTAATTACCAAAGGTCGAAGCTTTACGGAGGACAGCCCCTTGTGGGAAAGTCCTGCTTTGATTCGGATTGCAAGACCTATCCTTTTTTGGCGGTAAATTACATCACCGCCCCTCCCAGGATGGCTTTGTATATGGCTTACAGCAGGCGGGTTTATGAGGTGTATCTGGAATTTGTTTCCAAAGAGGATATTCATGTCTATTCCGTGGACGAGGTTTTTATGGACCTTAAGCCCTATGAAAGAATTTATCAAAAAAGCAGTAGGGCCTTGGCGGAGGAGATTTGCAGAAGAGTTTATGAGGAGGTAGGGATGATTGCCACCGTCGGCTTAGGGGAGAATCTTTATTTGGCCAAGGTGGCCATGGATATCGAGGCTAAGCACATGCAAGCTTCCAAAGAAGGAATTCGGCTGGCCATGTTGACGGAGCAATCTTATCGGGAATGTCTTTGGCAGCATAAGCCACTCCATGACTTTTGGCGGATTGGCCGGGGGATAGAGAACCGTCTGGCGCACTATGGAATCTATACCATGGGAGATATTGCTATGGCGGCGCTTTCCGGCAGTAAAGAAAAGAAAAATCAGGCACTCCTGTATAAGCTTTTTGGAATACAGGCAGAGCTTTTGATTGACCATGCCTTTGGCTATGAAACTTGTAAGATAGAGGATATCAAGGCCTTTCACAGTAAAAGTAACAGCCTGCATAGCGGGCAGGTTTTGCCTTCCCCCTACGGCTTTACGGAGGGGAGGATGGTGGCAGAGGAGATGGCGGAGGATTTGGCCCTGGATTTACTAAAGAAAGGGAAGGATTCTGCCTTTGTGCAGCTCTATCTTTCTTTTGACGAGGAAAATGCAGGAGAAAGCTATGAAGGGAATCTTGTCCAAAATCACTATGGAAAAAGGGTACCGAAATCCGTCCATGGTCTATATCATTTTCCGAAAAGAAGCAATCAGGGCAGAGCCTTTCGAGAGGCGGTTTTGGCTATCTATGACCGAATCATGGACAGAAGATTAAGAATCAGAAAGCTTAGTATTTCCGCAGAGGATGTAAGGGATTGTGAAGCCTTGCCGGAGGGGCAGCTGGATTTGTTTCAGCATTTTTTGACCTCGGCGGAGGAAGAGCAGGAGCTTACAGAAAGGGTGCAATTTCTGGAAAAGGAAGAGAAGGCCAGAGGAGCAGCTTTAGCGGTAATGGAGAAATTCGGAAAGAATGCCCTACTGAAGGGCTATCAGTATCTGGAGGGAGCCAGAGGAAGGGAGAGAAACCGGCAGATTGGAGGCCATAGCAGCGGCGTTTCGGACTTGGTTTCCATCAGGAGAAAGGAGGAATCCACTATAGCGAAGAATATCGTGGAAGGACAGGATTATGAAAGATAGAAAAAAAGAAAAGATAGGAGAAAACTCCTATCAATCCATTTTATATACCAGCTATCCCATCCCCCTCCTTCGGAAGAGGATGTCTAAGGAGAGCCGAGCCGCACAATTTGCTCCCTTTGCCGCTCTAAAGGGCTATGAGGAGATGCTGGAGGAGGACAATCCTAGTCCTTTTTCTGCACCAGTAAGGACTGGATAAATTGCTCTGCTGTTCGTCCTGTGGCGGCTCCTCTTCGGATAGACCAGGCATTGGCCATGGTCAGAAGCTTTTCCTCTGAAATAGAAAGCTTGTATTTATTGGCTAGAGAAAGCACGATTTTCTGATAAAGGGTATAGGCCGGTTTTTGGAAGAGGATGGAAAGCCCAAAACGATCTGCCAAGGAAAGCTTTTCTTCCGTAGTATCGGAATGGTGTAAGTCCTCTTGGTATTCGATATCATTTTTATCGGAAAGATTTTCCTTTACTAAATGTCTGCGATTAGAGGTGGCATAAAGCAGAATATTGTCTGCCCTTCCTTCCAAGCCACCTTCCATGACCGCCTTCAGCAGTTTATATTCCACTTCAAAATTCTCAAAGGAAAGGTCGTCAAAGTAAAGAATAAAGAAATAAGGTCTTTCTCTAAGGGTTTGTAAGAGGAAGGGAATTCCCTCCAGATCCTTTTTGAAAAGAGAAACAAAGCGGAGTCCTTTAGAATGGTATTCCTCCAAAAGCGCCTTCATACAGCTGGATTTTCCGGTTCCCGCATCTCCGTAAAGTAAAACATGATTTGCCTTCTTTCCTGCTAAAAAGGCTTCTGTATTCTCTTTCAAGGCGGAAATTTCTTTTTCATAGCCCAGGAGGGTGGAAAATCCGGGATACTTCTGCAAGGGAAGACCTTCCAAAGAGTATTCGGAAGAGCTTGTACCGAAAATATTTTCTTTTTCCAAGCTAAAGGTGGAATGACAACGGAAAAGTCCTACACCCTTTTCCTTATATTCCATTTCCAAAATAGAAGAGAATTCTAAAGCATCCTTTGCTGTTTCCAACTTATTGTTAAAGGAAAGCAGCTGTGCTTCGTAGGAATAGGAGGGGAAGTACTCTGTCTCGGAAACTTTTCCTCGAAATACGGAGTCGATAGCCTTTTGTTCCTTTGGAAAGAAGAAAGACAGGTTTAAATGGTAGAGGGAATAGAGGATTTCCATTTCTCTTTGGATAAATTCCGGATGAGAGAAATGACTCCAGCCTCTTTTTTCGGCAGATAAACTTAGAGAATTTTCGTCCTGCAAAAGAAAATCGGAAAGAAAAATATGCCAAAGGTTTGTTCCCTTTGGCATATTGGAATAGTTTTGAAAGAGATGGGAGAGGGCAGCATAAGGATCATCCGCCTTTAAATCCTGCACGAAATCTGTTTCTAAAAGATTTCGGTAAAACAATAATTCTTCCATTCTTTCTAAATTCATCCCTTGTACTCCCATTCTTTATTTACTGTAAAAACTTGACGGTAGATATTTTCTATACTCTATTAAAGGATAGATTTCTCTAATTAGACTTGCTTTTTCCGGAACTGCTTTTGCTGTTATCGTGAGAGGAAGTCTTTTCCGAACTATTCTTTGAAGAGCTTTTTTCAGAACTGCTCTTTTCGGAATTGCTTTTTTCAGAACTTTCACCGGTATGATTTTTGGAAGAACCGGTTTTTTCTGAGCTACTTTCCTCCTCTTTATTGCCTGACTTACCGTTATGTGTGTTGCTCTTACTATCTTTGTTTTTGCTGTTTTCGTTCTTGCTATCTTCGTCCTTAGCCGCTTCTTCATCCACCTTGGTTTTCGGATAAGGAGATTCTTCTAAAGTGAAGTTGCCGGTAACCTGATTTCCCGATTTGTCAGAAACATACACGGTAAGTCCATTACTTTTCATGGAAAATGTTACCTTGCCGCTAGCTTCATCAATGTTGGTGGGTTTAAGATTGTCTCCATCCTTATCGATTCCGTAAATTGTGGCATAATCCACTCCGGACTGATCATCGCTTACAGTAAACTCAACATATCCGGAGCCGAGAACAACATTATCCTCATCGATGACGGGAGGATTTTCATCAAAACTATTGATTTGGGTATTGCTGACTTGCATCATTCCGTTGATGGATTTTGCGGAAATCCGAAGATTTCCATTTCCGGTAAGAGAAATGATGTAATTTTGATTTTCCTTTGTGAAATTTTGCTCTTTTCCTTCTAATTTTGCAGTGAACTCTTTAATAGGAAGAATGGAATCCACATGAACCAAAAGTGTTCGTACAGCAGGATCATCCGTTTCCGTAGCTTCATTCACCTTTAACTTCGGGGTAGCTAAAACAAAAAACAAAATAATGGAATTAATCACCAGATAAGGCAGGACATAATGAAGAAGTATAGAAAGGAAGCCGGACTTCTTTTTCTGTGACCCTTTGGAACTTCTATAATCTTTTTGGTTGGACATGTTTTTCTCCTCAGCTTTTTCTAGATACTACGGCAAGAAAGTATACCAAATCTTCCTTTTGCTTACAAGATAACTTCTATGCAATTAGGACTTCCTATCGAAATTGTTAAGAAATAGCGCTGCATTCGCCGAATTTAAAGAGCACTGTCAAAATTTTTGATAATGAACATTTTCAAAGATTTTCTCAAAGACATTCCCAAAGGCATTCCTTTTGAACCCTAGGCAAAAGAGAAAGAGAATGTTAGAATGAGAAGACTAATCTTGGAGGGGTGTTATGAAATTTGATACGAAAAGAGATATAAAAAGGCTGCTTGGCGTTTTGGCGGGAGCCACTTTGTTGGCTTTAAACTTGAAAACCTTCGTTTCTGCGGGAGGACTTTTTCCGGGAGGAGCTACAGGACTTACGGTTCTCTTGCAAAGAGTGGCATTACGCTATTTTAATTTAGCGCTTCCATATTCTGTACTGAATATCATTATCAATATCATTCCGGTCTATATCGGCTTTCGGTATGTGGGAAAGAAATTCACAATCTTATCTTTGATTATGATTTTGTTCACAGGCTTTGTAACGGATAGTGTGAATTTACAGCCCATTACCTCCGATATGCTTTTAATTTCTATCTTCGGAGGAATTTTAAATGCCTGTGCCATTACGCTTTGCCTCAGGATGGATGCTACATCCGGAGGAACGGATTTTATTGCAATATATCTGTCTCAGAAAAAGGGAGTGGACACCTGGAATTTGATTTTCTATTTTAACGCCGCCCTTTTGGCCGTTGCCGGATATCTTTTCGGTTGGGAGAAGGCGTTATACTCCATCATTTTCCAATATGTGTCTACACAAACCATTTCCGCACTTTACAGAAATTATCAAAAGCTTACGCTTTTTGTGATAACGGACTATCCCAATGAAATAGCGGCGGGAATCCATGAGGTCTGTCATCACGGCGCCTCTATTATGCACGCCATGGGAGCATTTGAAAGAAAAGACCATTATATGGTGTATTCCGTGATTTCATCAGCGGATATCAAGAAGGTAAAGATGAAGATTAACGAAATTGATCCCAAAGCCTTTATGAATACGATTCGTTCTAAGGATATTACCGGGCATTTTTATATGAAGCCCAAGGATTAAAAGAGCAGGACATAATATTTCGATTTGAAGGAGAAAGATTAAAAGAGTAGGAAATCACATTTCGATTTGAAGGAAAAGGATTAAAAGAGTAGGAAAGCATATAGAAAAGCATATAGAAAAGCATATAGGAATTATAGTAGATAAAAAGGGAGAAGAAGTGCTTATGAAAAAGCAGTATCAAAATATTTTTTTGGATTTGGACGGAACCATTATGGATTCCGGCTCCGGAATTATGAAGTCGGTGCAATATGCCTTGGATCATTTTTCCTTACCCAATGAACCGGAGGAAAAGCTGAGAAGATTTGTGGGACCCTCCTTGCAGGATTCTTTTATGCGATTCTACGGCTTTTCTGAAGAAAAGGCTAAAGAAGCCATTTCCTATTATCGGGAATATTATCCCGAGAAGGGAATGTATGACGCTTTTTTATATCCCGGAATGGAGGAATGCATGAGGAAGATGCATGAAGGAGGGAAGAAGCTTGTGCTTTTAACCTCTAAGCCTCTTTTTTTTGCCACACAAATCATAGCCCACTTTGGTCTATCCCCTTATTTTTTCCTGGAAATCGGCACAGAGCTTAAGGAACAACATTCGGACAAGAGCTTCCTGATGGAGCGAGCCATAGAAAAGGGCGGTTTTCAAAGAGAAGATTGTCTTATGGTAGGAGATACCATTTACGATATTCAAGGAGCGAAGGATGCAGGAATCGACTCTGTGGCAGCGCTCTACGGCTATGGAGAACGGAAAGAAATCGAAACGGCAAATTATTCCATTGAAAAGCCTTTGGATTTGTTGAATATTGTATTTTAGATATTCTCTATTTACTCAGTGTACCCGCTGCTGCATGAAGAGGGAAAATTATGGCATGAAAGCGGTAAAATTATATCTACAGTTTAAGAAGAAAGGATGTATATGAAAAGAAATCTTTGGAAATGGCTGTTACTTTGTCTTCTTTGCATTGGCCTTTTTGCCTGTAGCAAGGGGGGAGAGAGCTCTACGGAAGCGAAGAAGGAATCTACTCCTTCTGTAGAAGAGAAAAGCTCCTCAGTAGAAAGCACTGAAAATGCGGAAGAATCCAAGGCAGAGGATAAGAGTGAGACAGGAGAAGGTTCGACGATTTTAAGCCTTAAGGGACCCACCACCATCGGTCTTGTGCATTTGATGGAAAAAAGTGAAGAAGAAAAACTTCCTTATCAATTTCAAATGGAAGCAAGCCCGGATGCTTTACTTCCGGAGTTTGTAGCCGGTAAAGGACAGATTGCCACAGTTCCGGCCAATATGGCGGCGGTTTTATATCAAAAGCTGGACAAGGACGTGGAAGTCTTGAATATCAATACCTTGGGAATCTTGTATGTTATTACCGGAAATGAGGAGGTAAGCAGCATTGCGGATTTAGCCGGAAAGGATATTTATATGCCGGGACAGGGAGCCACACCGGAGTATGTGCTTCGTGCCCTGCTTTCCAAGAACAATGTGGAGGGAAATCTTAACTTTGTAACGGAACCCGCCGAGGCGGTAGCACACTTACAGCAGAATCCCAACAATGTGGCGATTCTTCCGGAGCCCTTTGCAACCGCAACCCTTTTACAAAACAGTAATTTACAAAGAAAAATCTCAATTACAGAGGAGTGGAAGAAGTCCTTTGACGGAGTGGAGTTGCCTACAGCAGTAACCATTGTGAGAAAGTCTTATGCTGAGGAACATCCTGAAATTGTAAAGGCCTTTCTGGAGGAGGAAAAGGAAAGCATTGCCGCTGTGGAAAAGGATGTTCAGAAGACGGCGGAGCTTGTGGTAAAACAGGGAATTTTAGAGAAAGAAGCTTTGGCAGCCAAGGCTATTCCAAACTGTAATATTCATTTCATTGACGGAGAAGAGATGAAGAAAGCTTTGGAGCAGTATTATCAAGTTCTTTTTAAGTCCAATCCTAAGTCTGTGGGAGGAGCCTTACCAGAAGAGGGCTTTTATGCTCAGTCTTAGATAGTAGGGAAGTGACAGTTCTTTTTAAAAGCCATAGCCTGGATATAGAAAAGAACGAAATGCATTCCGATTATTAGGAAGGAAAGAATGTGAAGCAATGGCGTAAAGCGGGAATTATACTATTTTGGATGCTTCTATGGGAATTGTTTGCCAAATTGGTGAACAATTCCTTTCTTTTGGTTGGCCCTTTGGAAAGTGCTAAAGCCTTAAGTCTACTATTGCAACAGCAGGAATTCTACGGAATCCTGTGGAAAAGCTCTCGGGGAATTCTCTCGGCCTATCTTCTGAGTTTTCTCCTGGCTTTAATCCTTTCTTATCTTTCCTATAGAAATTCTTTGTTGGAGGATTTTTTGAAGCCGGGAGTTTTTGTGTTAAGAAGTTTACCGGTGGCCAGTTTTATCATTATCCTTTTGTTCTTTTTGGGAAGAGACAAGCTTTCTTTCACGATAAGCGGTTTTATGTCCTTTCCGATTTTCTACATTAACCTTCTGGAGGGCTTTCATAAAACAGATCCTAAATTACTGGAAATGGCGGAAGTCTTTCATTTTTCCCTATATCGAAGACTTCGGTATATCCATCTTCCGGCAGTATATCCCTTACTGCTTGGGGCAGCGAAATTAGCCATGGGACTTTCCTGGAAGAGCGGAATTGCTGCGGAGCTGATTGGTCAAGTGGGAAAAAGTATAGGCTATCAGTTGATGGAGGCCAAGGTGAGCCTGGAAATGGCGGATGTCTTTGCCTGGAGTATCGTGATTATTGCCTTGTCTCAGTGCTGGGAAATCCTGGTAATACTGCTGATT
>CAUUUY010000023.1:0-11518 GCA_963548305.1 uncultured Oribacterium sp. | reverse complement strand
TGATTGGCATGCTTTTCGGCTTTTTGTATATGCTCTTCGAACTGCCCAACAGCTTTATCAAAAGGAGACTTTCGGTTTCCGCAGCGGAGCAGGGAGACAAAAGGCGAGGGATCAAGCTCATTTTCTTTATTTTGGATCAGATTGATTCCATGTTCGGGATTATGCTTTGCCTGGGCGTTTTGGTGCATCTGACACCTGCACAAACTGTATTTGCGATTTTTCTGGGCGGACTTACCCATGTTCTCGTGAATTGCCTGCTGATTCTTTTTAGGGTGAGGAAATATCTATAAATAGTTGCTGAAGTAGGAATAGTAGGCTAAGAATACATTGTTGCATTAGTTGAGGAAATATTGATGAAGAAAATTTTTTTAGGGGTCTATCATCCCAGTGTGCTTTTAACCTACCTTGGGCTTTCCATTTCTTTATACGGAGTTTTCTTTTCGAAAAGTTTCGCTTTTTCTTTGTTTTTACTGATTTTAGCAGGGCTTTGCGATACCTTTGACGGCATGGTAGCCAATGCTTTTCAAAGAAATGATCTGGAAAAAGCCTTTGGGGTGCAAATTGATTCTTTATCGGATCTTATTTCCTTTGGTGTGTTTCCGGTACATATTTATCTTCAGTATTTTGCCAAATTCGGAGTCTTTTCTTTTCTGCTTTCAGTGCTATATCTTCTTTCCGTAGTGACCAGACTTGCCTATTTTAATGCCAGTGGAGGAGAAAAGAAGGATTATTTTACCGGCCTTGCGGTGACCTACGCTTCCTTTTTTATTCCCCTTTATGGATTATTCAGCATATATTTTTCCATAGAGAAAATATTTCCCGGGGAGCTTTTGTATGCTTTACTGGCTTTTTTCTTCGTCTTTAACTTCAGGATGAAAAAGCCGAGTTTGAAAATCCGAATCGGTCTTTTTCTTTTGGCGATTCTCTTTGTGATATTACTGGTGAGAAAGCTATAGGGGAGAGGACTATGAGTAAAGAGCAAAAACAAAAAGAGCAAAACGCCCCTTCCATTATCGAGCGAAAAACAGGAAGGCTGATTCAAGAAGAGGAGTATGGGCAGAGGGCCATTTATTTTTTGTATCATCATTTTCTTGGGAGAGTTCTTCTTAAAATGATTTTTGCCCGTCCCTATTTTTCTTTTCTTCGAGGCTTGTATTACAACAGCTTTCTTTCTAAAAAAGATATTGCGCCTTTTGTGGAAAAATACGGACTTTCCAAGGAGTATTTAAAGAAGAATTATCAGAGCTTTGGGGCTTTCTTTTCCAGAAAAGAAGCCGTGTATTTACGGGAGGCCGGGAAAGAGAATATAAAGGAAACTGGAGAGGCATGGAAAGAGAAGATACAGGAGAAAAGACATGAAAAAGGACATGAAGGAAAGTTGCCCTTCTATGCAACCGCTTCCGGAAAGCTTTTGGCCTATAAAATAGACCAAGAAGGACAAATCATTTTCTCCGGCAGTGAAAACAATGGGGAATCTAATCTCCTTCCTTTGGAAATCAAGGGAAATTACTATTCAATCGAAAAAATTCTGAACGCTCCCTGTCCGGAATTTTTGAAAGGCGGAACGCTATTGGTTTTTCGCCTGAGCTTGCCGGATTATCATCGCTACATTTTCCCGGCAAGGGGAAGACTTTTAAGAACGAAAAAAATCAAAGGAAGGCTGGATAGCGTGCGTAAAGAGGCCGCCCACTTTAAAGCATTTTCCGAAAATAAAAGAGAAATCAGTCTTTTGGAGTTGGAAGGCATGGGAAAAATTCTTCATGTGGAAGTGGGGGCAATGCTGGTGGGGCATATTCATAACCACTTGGGATTTAAATCGTCTTTCGATAAAGCCGTAGAGTGCCATAAAGAAAAAGGGACAGAGTGTTGTGGAGAAAAGGGAAATATTCAAATTAGCGGGAAAAATCATTTGGCTCATTGCTTTGCCGCAGGAGAGGAAAAGGGCTATTTTTCTCTGGGAGGCTCGACTATTGTGGAACTGCTCAATAATAAAATTGTGATTGATGAGGATCTTTTTGAGAATACGAATAAAGGCTTGGAAACGAAGCTGGAAATCGGGGAAAGGATAGGCTATGGAAAGGCTTAAACGATTAAATATTTACTTTAAGGAAATGTACCCCATAGTGCCAAGATTGGGACTGGGCGTAATGATTTTTCTGGAAATCTACTTTATTGTGCTCTTAAATCATGGGGTGGGAAAGGAGACGCTTCTTTCGTTTCAGCCGGTGGAGGGGCAGTCGGCATTTTACAGCTTTTTTGTGCAGCATGATATTTTGGGGATGCTGATTTGCAGTTTTACGGTTTTTAGCTTCTTGCTTTGGCTAAGAATCGCGGATGACTTTAAGGACTACGAGCTGGACAAACGACTTTTTGCCTTTCGGCCTCTTCCCTCCGGAAGAGTCACAAAGACGGATTTGCGGATTTTTGTCACCATACTCATTTCCTTTACCCTGCTGATTAACTTTCTTTTCATGAAGAATTTTATCTTCTGCTTTATTCTCTATACCTATGGAAGCTTAATGGCGGTGTGGTTTTTCCAAAAGCATAAGATTGCAAAGTCCCTTCCTCTGGCTTTGGTTACCCATAATCCGGTGCAGATTCTTTTAAACCTCTATGTGATTTCTTATACCATTATGAAATACAAATTGCCGGTCTGGGATATTACCAATTTCATGGCCGTGCTGACCTTGTATTTTCCGGCTCTTATCTGGGAGATTTCCCGGAAGATTCGGGCACCGGAGGAGGAAACGGAGTATGTGACCTATTCCAAGCTTTTCGGCTATAAAAAATGTATTCGCTTTGTCTTTATTTTGACCTGGGTAGACATTTGCACGAACTTCATCCTGGTATGGAGACTGAGCAGACTGTCCGTTTTGGCACTTTTCCTAAATGCTTTATGGTACTCCTACTGCTTCTTTGACTATGTAAAAAGTCCGGGGCGTTACCGCATTGTGTCCAAGGTGGAAAGATACACCTATATTCAGGAAAGTCTGATGATTCTAACGATAGTGGGATATTTGATTTTCGGAAGAATTTAGAATGTTGGTTTTGAGAAAATTTAGAATAGTTGTCTTAAATCGGAGTATAATAGAGCGGTCAAGATATAGGAAAGGTATAGAGTACAATACGATAGCTATAGAGTAAAAAGGAGAAAGTATGGAATTACAGGATTTTACGGAAAAAGAACAGGAGCAAATTAAGCAGGGCTTATCGGAGGCAGTCATCAGCGATAAGGAAGCGGGAAAGAAAATTTTAGCTTTGGTGTCGGAGGAATGGATCAAAAGGATTCCCTTCTTCGTACGAGGCCATGCCACCACCAAGACTATTGAAAGAATTGCGAAGGAATATCCGGAATTATATGCAGTAGCTAAACAGGCAGGAGAGCTTCCGGAGAAGGAGAGAGAAGAGCTCCGAAAGATTATTACGGATATCTTTGAGGAGAAGATGAAGAAGCATAAGATTCAATAAAAGGATAAATAATCAAAATTTTTTTTATGCAATATAGGTCTGAAAAGGGAGCAATCTGAGCCCGCCGGCACTTGCTCAAGGCGAAGTTAGCGAGAGCGTGCCCCGTTTCAGACCTATATTGCTTGGAAAATGTTTTTTACAGCTCCTTTACCTTCCGGTTATCTATCTTAAAAATCGCTAGCAGATCAAAAAGCAGACTGCTGTCCTTCGGATAGGACAGGTATCTTGCCTCCCAAAGGGGCGAGAACTTGTCCTTATATTTTCGTAGTCCCGAAAAGGAGTAGAAGCGATTGGTAAAGGCATAAACCAGAAATGCCAGTTTTTCTTGGAAAAAGCTATGCTCTTCCTGTCCCACGTTGGAGAGAGGAGCCATACCCAAATCAAAGTATTCCACACCTTTTTCTTTAAAATACAGGAAAATCTCCACAAAGAGGTAGTCCATAATGCCGTTACTTTCCGTTCCCGGATTATAGCGCATTAAATCAATGCTGGCTTCCTTTTCTCCGTTACAAATAAGGAAGTTGGAGAAGGCCTGCACATGTCCCTCGGAATCCAATATGCAGGCAATGGGAGCCAGAGAGAGATAGTCTTTGTCAAAGAAGCCCAGAGAAAATCCCTTTTCCTGTCTTCCGGAAAGCCAGGCATCCGATATTTTTTCCAAATCCTGTAAAAAGGCATCGGAAAAAGGCGGGTACTGTACTTGAAAGCTATATCCTTTGTTTTCTATTTTATTGACCGCGGCACGGAACTTTTTACCGGATTTTCCCACGAGATCAAAGTCGGAAAGAGGAACCTTTGCACTTTCTCCGAACTTCATAAATTCATAGCCATGGTTATGGAGGAGAAGGGTTAAATCCTGGCCTACCTCATAGAAGAGTGGGGTAAGATTTTTTTCCTCCGCTTCCGCAGTAAAGGAAGAGATTGCAGCAGGAAAATATCTTTCTTCTCCGATGGGCTCTCCCATGACCACCGCTTTTCCGTCTTCTAAGGCAAATTGAAAAACCACCTTATCCACTCCATTTTCCTGATAATAGTACAGTAGCTTATCGCCAAGGAAGGCCAGAGAAGCATTTAAGTTCTTATTGGGAAAGCTTTGCAAAAAGTTCTGAAAGCGTTCCTGATTGAATTTTTCTCCGAAGGAAAAATGCTTATCTCTCGCCAGTGCGCCCACGGTAATATAGCAAAGCGCAGGAATCAGAAAATAGGCGAAAAGATTAAGAAAGTAGTCTAAAAAGACTGTGAAAAAATGGGGCTTTGAGAAAGTATGTAACTTATGCAGAACTCCCTTATGGAAAATCAGGAAGCCCAGACTATCCTTTCCGGTATTGCCGCTGGAAAGGTATAAAAGGAGGAGAGTAATGAAAATACTTCCCAGAATATAGGAAAAGTCCTTCAAACGGTCTTCCACCGGGTAAAAAAAGGCTTTTCTGGAAAGCTCTCTTCTTCGAAAAAAGAGAATCAGCAGAAACAACAGAAGGTAGAGACTACTGAAAAGAGAAAGGCTTCCCAGATTGATATAGAAAAGTGTCACAAGGCAAAGCAGAAGGGAAAAGGGCTTGGCAAAGGCGGCTTTTCTTTTTAAAAGTCTTCCCAACAGGAAGAAAAGAGAACCCAGAAGAAAGCTTGGAAACTGCCAGAGTAGCTGCCCCCTTATGGGATCCATTTGTCCGATAAGAGGAATGCTATGGATTTCATCGGGAAGAATGGCGGTGGCCATCAGAAAAAAACCGAAGAAAGTTGCCATAAAGTGGCTGATGCCCTGTCCCAGTAGGGAGCTAAGCTTCTTCGGAAGACCATAAAATTTTTGATTAATCTGTCCTCCCATGCTTTTGATAAAGAAAAGGAGACCGATGGCAAAGGGAATGATGTAATAAAAGATACGGAAAAGCAGCAGCCAGCTTGCTGCCTCATTTCGATTTACGGAAAAATGTAAAAGACCGCTCATCATCATTAAATCAAAGCTTCCGAGGCTTCCGGGAATCATGGAGACGATACCGATGCAAATGGAAATAAAGAATAATGGCAAGGTGTTGGCAAGGGAAACGCTGTAGCCCAGTGTCCTTCCGCAGTAAAAGAAAAAGCAGGAAACAAAGCCCCAATCGAGGAGGGAAGTTACGATTAAAGCCAGAATCTTTTTCTTGGACAGATTTCCAAAGTAGGACCAATTTTTTCTGGTGGAAAGAAAAAGCAAGACCGGAAGAATCAGAGAAGCTAGAAGGAGGACAAAGCTGTAGGGTCTTAAAACGGCATTTTTCTGAACGAAAAACAAGAGCCCGAAGGATAGCAAGGAATAGAGGGAAAGCCCGGACATAAAATAAGGCATTACCTTGGAAATGCCCTGCATGGTTTCTTCGCCCTTATCCTCCTCCGTAAAATAGCTGTAACGCAGTCCCACGTCCACAAGGCCTGCAAAGCCGATCAGGTTGTTTAAGCTGTTGATGGTCCAGCTGTTTTCTATCAGCTTCCCCAAAGAAATCTTCTTTTTCAGCTCCTTACAAAGGATAAAGTCATAGAGCATCATCGGAGAAACGGAAAGGATTCCGATAACAAGGAGACTTACAATTTGGAAGGGGGATAAACCGCTTAAGATGCTTTTTACCGCCTCCGGGGAAATGGTCTTTCCCATTTTAACAAGTTCCAAAAGCACCAAAATAGAAATGCTCAGGAAAAGAATGCTCTTTAGAACATTCTGCCATTTTTTAAAAAAAGAAATCAGTTTATTCAATTTTTCCTCCTTACTATGGAAACCGGAGTTTCTAACTGTATGTCCTGCACCATTTTTTCTATCAAGCGGTTAAAGTAAACGCTATCCTTTTTCGGGATATTGTGTCCCTGTCCTTTTCTTTCCAGAAATTTGCCTTTGGGGAAAAGCTTTGCAATAGCCATACTGTGCTTTCGCTTAATCATATCCCTATCCCCCACCAAAACCACTACAGGGTAAGGCGCCTTTCGGAAAATCTCTTTCGGCACATCCACATTTTCTCGTAAAAGGGGAGAAACCCTGGACTTCCGTTTAAAGGCGGGAAGGAAGAGCCCCAAAAAGTGATAGAGCCATTCTTCCAGATAACAGGCATAGCGGGGAAGGAACTTTAGACCGGAAAAGGAAATATTTCCGCTGTTTGCCAGAATCCCGGCTACTCTCTCTCCATGGCGACCGGCGTATTCCAGAGCCAGGTTCGCGCCGTCACTGTGCCCCACCAAAAGACATTTTTCTATGGAAAGGGAGGAAAGCAGCTCCTCTAGACTATCAGCAAGGTAAGCAAAGCTTGTTTCCCCCTGCAGTTCTCCGGATTTCCCATGCCCCAAACTATCTACAAAGAGGAGCTGGAACTCTTTCTCAAGAACCCTTTGCTTTGCAAAATAGCCGCTTTGCAGATTGTTTCCATGGAGGAAGACAATGGGAAAGCCTTCTCCCAGAATATCCACATGGATTCGTTCTCCGCTTTTACAATAAAATTCCATTTTGAACTCCCTTGGCATAAATTACATACTTGGTTTTATAAGAATGGTACTTGGCTTTACTGGTTTTTATCTAGCGCTTAGTGTAATTAGACTTTTATCCTTTCGCTTTCTTACCACATCCATGATGCTGCCGTCTCTTGCTTCGATAATGGCAACTACCTTATCCTCGAATTCCAGTTTAGTCGGTTCTCCACAGATTTTGTAGGCAATATCTCGTAATTCTTCAATACTCTTTATGGGAAGTTTAGCGGCTTTTGCAGCCTCCAAAAGCTCCGGCCGCCGGGGATTAATGGCAATACCATAGTCGGTAACAATCACATCCACAGTTTCCCCGGGGGTGGTAACGGTGGTCACATCATTTCGAATAGTGGGAATTCTTCCCTGTACCAAAGGCGTGATGACAATAGTACATTTTGCTCCGGCCGCCGTATCCGGATGTCCTCCCTGAGCCCCCATTAATTCTCCCTCGGAGCTCATCACCACATTGCAGTGAAAATGTACATCTGCCTCCAGAGTGCCTAAAATCACAAAGTCCAGTTTATTGACCACCGCGCCTTTACAGAAAGGATCGGCATATTCCTTTGTGCTGATGGAAAAATGCTTCGGATGGGAAATCAGATTCTCGATAGAAGGCAAATCAAAGTCCTGGGTATCCAAAAGGCAGGAAACCAAACCCTCATCCAATAAATCGCACATGGGTTTGGACATTCCTCCGGCGCCAAAGCCCATATGAATGTTTTTCTCCCGCATTTTCTCCGAAAGACAAAGTGCCGTGGCACTGGCTGCACCGCCTATACCGGTTTGAAAGGTGAAGCCTTCCTTAAAATAGGGGGTAGCGGCAATGAACTTTGCACAGCTTTCCGCCATCATCAGTTTTCTTCTATCCGTCACAGGACGGGCCGCCCCGGTAGCGATTTTTTCCGGATCTCCGATAGCATCCACCTTTAGCACATAGTCCACGTCAGTCATGCTGATATCTGCCGGAAAATTCGGAAAGGGAACAAGACAATCCGTTAAAACCACCACATACTCGGCATACTCCGCATCAATGGCAGAGTAGGAGAGCACACCGCAGTTGCTGTTTCCCCCTCCTGCCCGACAATTTCCGTATTCATCACAGCTTGGGGCTCCGATAAAGGCAATGTCAATTTTCGTTTCTCCCGTTTCGATGGCCCGCACTCTTCCGCCGTGGGAACGAAGAATAGCGATTCCCTGTAATTTCCCCTCACTGATGGCTTCTCCGATTTTTCCCCGAACCCCGGAGCTTTCGATATGGGTTACGGTACCGTCTTCCAGCATGGGAACCAGTTCGTCCTGTGCTTTGCTTAGGGAGCTGGCACAGATGGTAATGTTCTTAAAGCCCATCTCGTGAATAGCCTGCATCACCTGCATAGCCACCAGGTCTCCTTCCCGAAAATGATGATGAAAGCTGATGGTCATGCCATCATGGGCGTTGCATTTTCGCAAAATCTCCTGCAAATCCTTCTCCAGTTTACTGCCCTCGCCACCGATTCGTGCTCTTGCTTTTACTGCTGTCTTTTCATAAGAATAGCCGTCAAAATGTCTGCTTCCCCGAAATACCGTTTTCCCGGTTTCCGCTAAAACCGCATCCGGAATCTCTCTACCCACTGCATTAATCATTTTGCACCTCCTCCAAAACGCCGGCAGCCTTTGCAAGAGCCAGGGTTCTTTTTGCCCCGTCATAAAAGGCGATGTCTATCATTTTCCCATCTACGGTAAATACGCCGATGCCCTGACTTCGTTTTTCATCAATTTCCTGTACTACTTTTTCGGCAAAGGTAATTTCCTCCTCACTTGGAGTATAAACAGCATGCACAACGGGAATCTGTCTCGGGTTTATAATGGACTTTCCGTCAAAGCCCATGGTGTGAATCAGCTCCACTTCCTTCCGGAAGCCTTCCATATCCTCCAGATTGGTATAGACGGTATCAAAGCACTGTATTCCTGCGGCTCTTGCGTGAATAATCATCAGTTGTCTTGCTCCGCTAAGCTCTACGCCGCTTCCGCTGATTCCGGTATGTAAATCCTTGGTATAATCTCCTGCGGAAAGGGCTACTCCGAAAAGCCTGTCCGAGGAATGGCAAATTTCTTCCAAATGTACCACGCCCTTTGCAGACTCAATGGCCGCCATAAGAAGGGTGCTTCCGAGATCCACACCGGCTTCTTGCTCCGCCTTTGCTACTTCCGCTTCTACCGTAAGAACATCCTCCTTGGATTCCGTTTTCGGAATACGAATGCTGTCACAGCCGGCAAATACGGCGCAGCGAATATCCTCCTTCCAAAAGGGGGTATCGATTCCGTTAATCCGCACCACTTTTTCTGCATTTTGATAATCTACTTTTTTTAAAGCATGAAAGAGAGTAAATCTTGCAGTATCCTTTTCTCCAAGGGCCACAGCATCCTCCAGATCGAAAATCAAGGAGTCTGCCCCGTAGATATAAGGATCCTTTAAAAGATTCGGTTTCTGTGCGTTCAGAAACATCATGCTTCTTCGCAGGCGATTTTTATTATTCATAGAGCAGATCTCCCCAAGGAATATTTTCCGTTTTATCCTGACTGCGGTATACAGCAGCCTGTAATCTTGCTACAAGGATGTGGTCAAAGGCGCCCATGTCTTCGACCTCCACCAAGGCATCCTGAATGCCCATTTGTGTAAGGCAGTGATGAACCAAGGCAACCATCCTGTCTCCGTATTCGTAGAGCACTTTGGATTTAAGCTCCACCGTTCTGCCGCCGCTCCCTTTAGAAACGGTTACCAGGCAATCACATTTCTCCGTGGTGCCGGCGCTGGCTGTTTTTTGGATTTCCATAACGACTCCTTTCGACCCTATCATTCCCTTTTGGGATAGGCATTGTCCAAGTACTATACATCCTTTTGCGATATTATGCTATTCTTCGCCGCATAGTATAGACCGATTAAAGAAAGAAGGGTGTGATTTTCTTGTGAAAAATAGTATTTATTTGGAGTCCTGGTGACAAAGTTAAATAAGTAGATGGCAATGAGGTGATTTTGAGATAAAATGTTTTGCATAAAGCTAATATAGTTTCGGGAGGATAGAATGTTAGAAGGTTTAAAGAAGTTTTTTACTCAGAAAGATGAGTCTAAGTCTGAGAATCAAAGTAATAGTGGGAATGGAGTCGATTCCGAGAAGCATAGCAATGACAATGTAGAGCAGCAAGAAAACCATAACAGAGCTGAGCGAACCCGCTTTACTCTTATGGCGGAAAGCTATGCAGCTGTAGAGGGGGATCGTTTTTCTGTAGAAGGCCAACTCTTTGGAAATGCTAAAGAAGGGGAGAAGGTTTATGCTCTGCATCGTGATGGAACGATTTCTCATCTAACGATTATGAAGATAGAAGAAAGTACGACATTTGCGGAGCAGGTAAAACAAGAGGAAACACCGGAAACACAAGGGGCGAGAAGGGTAAAGCTCTTCTTCGCTCGAAAAGATATTCTTTCTCCGGACTGGAAATATGCTGTAATCACGGATATTCCCTATCAGATTGAAGCGAATGTACATCAAGCGGTGGAGAATCCCTATCTTTTAGGCTTAAGTCGTGTGTTTTTTGAAAGGCAAGGAGAGGGAGAATTTCTGAATCTCTTTTTTAGAGAGTTGGTGCGGAGCCATTACCTGGTGGCGATAGAGACAGACGGAAGCCTGCCAATAGGGGAAAAGGATGGCTCTGTAACCCTAAAGGCAGGGATGAAGCTCACCATCCCTCATGTAACGATGGATCGGGGAGAATCGGCCCTTCCGGTGTTTACGGATTGGTTTGCATTAGGCGCCATGGATCGGCAAATGGAGGCGGGGTGGAAAAGAGAAACCATGATTGCCGGTTTCCCTCAAATTGTTTCCATGCTTACCAAGGGAGAAGGTTTTGTAATCAATCCCTATGGACCGCAGCTCTTCTATGTAAGCCCGGAGCTAATCCATAACCTGATGAGTTCCCCGGGATACCAAAGTGAATTTGGGGAAGCGAAAGTACAGTCCGTGGAAGTGAAGAAGGATGCGGAGGTTCTGCTGGGCTATCCGAAGGACAATGAAGAAGTGGAAGCCTTGCATAGGAGACTTATATCCTTTGCAAAGACTCATTCCGAGATTGCAATGCTGGACATGCTTTTAAAAAGGGATGAAAGCGGAACTACTTCTTATCTGATTATTGTGGACATGCCGGAGGAGCATTGTTATGAATGCTTTAAGGAAATCTATGAAAGCTGTCGGTATCTTTTGCATCGGGTTCCCTATATGGATTTTGTGACCTTGCAGAGAGGAGCTTTTGCAAAGGGGGCAAGGACTGAGGAACCGCTTTATCTAAGGGATTAGATATTTTCTTAAATTAAGAAATAGTTTAGACGCATAAACAGTTTTGGGAGTGCTTAACAGCCGGAAGAACGATGGGAAAATAGGAGTGAATTGTAAAGTATGAGAACAAAAGAAGAAGCGATTGCCTTCGGTCTATCCTTTCCGGATAGCTATATAGACAGACCTTTCCGTACGGCGGATTGGGAGCTGATTCGTTTTCGGGAAAATAAAAAGGCTTTTCTGCTTATCTACGAAAGAAATGG
>CAUUUY010000022.1:0-11686 GCA_963548305.1 uncultured Oribacterium sp. | reverse complement strand
AGCTATCAGATTTATGCGGATTCTTTCCAAAGAGCTGGACAGGGAGACCTCTATCTTCGCTTTGAGGCCCTGAAGAAGGAATTGCAGGAAATGGGGCTTTTTGATGCTATGTATAAAAAGCCGATTCCCAAGTATGCCAGAAAGATCGGTATTGTTACCGCAAGCTCAGGAGCGGCGGTGAGAGACATTATCCAAAT
Organism: uncultured Oribacterium sp.; assembly: GCA_963548305.1. Lineage (GTDB taxonomy): Bacteria > Bacillota > Clostridia > Lachnospirales > Lachnospiraceae > Oribacterium. Next base: position 11,489 of record CAUUUY010000022.1, on the reverse strand, counting down.
CGCAAAGCGGAGAAATCCTTTTGTGGAGCTTTTCCTCTATCCGGCTTTGGTACAGGGTGAGGGGGCTGTGGCTTCCATTTGCAAGGGGATTGCCCGTCTGGATCAGATGGGCTTGGATGTGCTGATTGTAGGTCGAGGAGGCGGTTCCATAGAGGATCTTTGGGCCTTTAATGAAGAGGCGGTGGCTAAGGCTATTTTCAATGCGGACACCCCCATCATTTCCGCTGTGGGACATGAAACGGATACCACCATTGCGGATTTTGTATCGGATTTGCGAGCCCCCACCCCCTCTGCGGCGGCGGAGCTGGCGGTTTTCGACTATATGCAGTTTGTGGATGATTTGGCAAGCTATACCTATAGCTTCCATCAAAGGATGGAGCGTATTATTCAGAAAATGCGTCAAAGGGTTAAGGAGGAGGAACTTCGTTTTTCCGTCCTTCACCCAAGAAATATTTTACAGGGAAAACAGCATAGAATTTTGGATTTGGAAAGTCGTTTTCAAAGGCAGATGGAGCTGTGTATTCAGGAAAATAAATCGGCGCTTCTTCCCTACCGGGTATTCCCTCAGTGGATGGAAAGAAAGCTAACAAATGCTAAGGACAGGATGGGAGAGTATCAGGTCTTTCCCCACAAGATGAAGGAAAAAATTCTTCTTGCAAAAAATAAAGAGGAGCGGTATCGACATTTTCCAAGGCTCATGGAAGGGAAGCTGGAAAAGAAGAAGCATCAGTTGGCCATTCTTTCCGAGCAATTCGATGCCCTTTCCCCCCTGCGCCTTTTGTCCAAGGGATTTTCCTATGTGCAAAGGGAAGACGGCAAGCGGATGAGCAGTGTGGAGCAGGTGGAAATGGGAGAGATTTTACAGATTCATTTTACGGACGGCACTGCCAAGGCCAAGGTTTTGGAAAAGCAAAAGGAAAAGCGACTTGGGGCGGTTCATTCAGAGGAATAAGAGCGAAAGAAGAGCAAAAGAAGAGCAAAGGAAGAGCAAAAGAAGAGCAAAGGAAGAGCAAAAGAAGAGCAAAATAAGAGTGAAAGAAAACTAAGGATTATGCAGTACGATATATCCTAAACTTCCTAATGAAAGGAGCGTGTATGGGAACAGAGGAGAAGAAAGTCGAAGAACAGAAGTTGAAAAAGGCTGAGAAAGAGCAGAAGGAAAAGAAGGACTTAAACGAGATTTTTGAAAACTTGGACGGCCTTTTAGAGACGATGGAGGGAGAGGATAGCTTGGAGAAAAGCTTTGCCATCTACCAGAAGGCGGTTTCTTTGCTGAAGGAAGCCAATGAGAGCATTGACCAGATTGAAAAGCAGGTGAAGCTTTTAGACAGTGAGCAAAAGGGTGGCTTGGATGCTTAAGGAGAATCAGGCTTTCGAAAATAAAGAGGGAAACGCTCCAAGAGATGGCGCAGAATCGGAAAAGGTCGGTTTATGGGGAAGAAAATCCATGGATAATGGTGCTAATGCTGCTGTAAATCCGCATTCCGTGGAAGAGGACTTTCGAAAGAGAAGACAGGAAGTGGAAGCCATTCTGACCGCATTTTTGCCGGAGGAAAAGGGACCTGCGAAGACAGGAATAGAAGCCATGAACTACAGCCTTATGGTGGGGGGAAAAAGGATTCGCCCTATCCTTCTTCGGGAGGCTTTTTTGCTTTTCGCCGGGGAGGAGAGACGGAAGCTTTTCCTGCCTTTGGCTGAGGCTTTTATGCTGGCCATGGAAATGATTCATAGCTTTTCTCTTTGCCATGATGACTTGCCTGCCATGGATAATGACAAGTATCGTAGAGGAAAGGAAGCTACCTGGTACCGTTTTACGGAGGCCCAGGGAATACTGGCAGGAGATTCTTTAAGTCTTTATGCCTTTCAATGGGTCTTGGAAGTTTTGGAGAAGGAAGGAAAAAAGGGTAATTCCGCGGAACTTCTTTTCTCTACCATGCAAGGCCTTAAGATTTTGGCCAAGTCTGCCGGAATAGAGGGAATGATTGGGGGACAGGTGCTGGACATTGAAAAGACTGGACAGCCCCTAACAGAGGAAGAGCTTTTCTTTATTTATCGAAAGAAAACTGCAGCCCTCCTTTCCGCTTCCTTGGAAATCGGCGCTTTGCTGGGGGGAGCTAGTTCGGAGGAACAGGAGAAGCTGGCTTCCTTTGGGGAGAAAATCGGCCTGGCCTTCCAGATTCGAGATGATATTTTGGATGAGATTTCCAGCTTTTCCGAGCTGGGAAAGCCTATCCACTCGGATGCGGAACAGGCGAAAACCACGGCTCTTAGCTTTTATGGCATGGAGAAGGCGGAGGCCATGGTGGAGCAGTATACGGAAGAGGGCAGAAGCCTTTTACAGAGCCTGGATAAGAGTACTGTGGATGCAGAAGCCTTGGAGTTTCTGCTTTCCTTTAGTCAACACCTTTGTTCCCGAAGGAGCTAGAAGGATTTTCTTATAAGGAGTGATGGAGAAGGTCTATTGGAAGAGGCGATAGTTTCTCTTTGTTGAAAGAATTAGGAGATTTTTCATGATATTAGAGTCAATTCATGGGGCGGAGGATGTAAAGAGGCTGTCCCTTTCCGAACAAAAGGCCTTGGCCAAGGAGCTGAGACGCTTTATTTTGGAAAAAACCTCCATGCATGGGGGGCATTTGGCCTCTAACCTGGGGGTGGTGGAGCTTACCATTGCTCTTTTTCATAGCTTAAATCTGCCACAGGATAAGCTGGTGTGGGACGTGGGACACCAGTGCTATACCCATAAGATTCTTTCCGGAAGAATGGATGACTTCGACGGGCTTCGACAGCTGGGGGGAATCAGCGGTTTTCCTAAACGAGAGGAAAGTCCCTATGATTGCTTTAATACCGGCCACAGCTCAACCTCCATTTCCGCAGCGTTGGGCATAGCCCAGGCTAGGGATATTTTGGGAGGAAAGGAAACGGTGGTGGCGGTGATAGGTGACGGAGCCCTCACCGGAGGCATGGCCTATGAAGCTTTAAACAATGCTTCGAAAATGAAGAAGAACTTCATTATCATTTTAAACGATAACGAAATGTCTATCGCCAAGAATGTGGGGGGGATTTCCACCTATCTAAACGGCATTCGTTCCCATGAGAATTACACCCATTTTAAAGAGAATTTTGCGGCAGGACTTTCCAGGGTACCTATCCTTGGACCAAGTCTTGTGGATCGTTTGAAAAATACCAAAAATTCTATTAAACAGCTTTTTGTCCGGGGCATGTTTTTTGAAAACATGGGCATAACCTATCTGGGTCCTGTGGACGGACATGATATTAAGGCCTTGGAAACGGTGTTACAGGAAGCGAAAAGAGTGGATCATGCGGTGCTGATTCATGTGGTCACCAAAAAAGGAAAGGGCTATGTGCCGGCGGAGCAGTCCCCCAGCCATTACCATGGGGTAAGTCCCTTCCATTTGTCCACCGGAAAGGATAAGGCGGAAAGTACAGGACTTAGCTATACCAAGGTCTTTTCTCAGACCATGGTGGAGGAGGGCCGGAAGAATCGGAATATTGTAGCCATTACCGCGGCTATGCCGGACGGCACCGGATTGGATGCCTTTGAAAAGGCCTTCCCCAGACGCTTTTTTGATGTGGGGATTGCGGAAGCCCACGGTGTAACCTCTGCGGCAGGGATGGCCAGCATGGGCTTAAAGCCGGTGATGGCGGTATATTCCAGCTTTTTGCAAAGAGGCTTTGACCAGCTGGTGCATGATGTGTGCCTGCAAAAGCTGCCGGTGGTTTTCGCCGTTGACCGGGCGGGACTGGTTGGGGCGGACGGAGAAACTCATCAAGGGATTTTTGATCTGTCTTACCTTCGCCTCATGCCCAACATGACGGTGATGGCACCGAAAAATGCTCGGGAGTTACAGGAAATGCTCCGTTTTGCCTTAGCCTTTTCCGGCCCGATCTGTCTTCGCTATCCAAGAGGGGAGGCTTATCAGGGCTTTTCTGAGCAGCAGGAGGAAATCCTTTTGGGGAAGGCGGAGATTTTGAAAAAGGGAGAGGGCATTGCCCTTTTGGCTCTTGGTTCCATGGTGTCCACCGGAGCCCATATTGCGGAAAAGATGGAGAAAAAGGGCTACAACGTAACCCTTGTGAACGCCCGATTTGCCAAGCCCATTGATACGGAGATTTTGGACAGGCTGGTGGAAGAGGGACATCACACTATCATTAGCTTAGAGGAAAATGTGCGAAACGGCGGCTTCGGTGAGGCTGTCCTGGAATATATGAATGCCCACCATCCGGAGATAAGGGTGGAAATTGTGGCTCTTCCGGATGCCTACGTGGAGCATGGAAGCGTTTCCGCTCTTCGGGAAATCTTAGGCATTGACTCCGACAGCATTATCAGGAGCATGCAGGAGAAGGGGATATTTAAGGAATAAAGGGAAATGTATGGGCGCAGTAAAAATTAACTTGGAATCTAAGAAAGGATAAAGCATGGCTGGAAAGAAGGAACGGCTGGATGTTCTTTTAGTGGAAAGAGGGCTTATGGAAAGCCGGGAAAAGGCTAAGCGGGCCATTATGGCAGGGCTGGTCTTTGTAAATGGGGAAAAGGAAGACAAGGCCGGCAGCAGCTTTCCGGAGGATGCGGAGATTCTTGTGAAGGGAAAGGCTCTTCCCTATGTGTCCAGAGGGGGCTTGAAATTAGAGAAAGCCTTAAAATCTTTTCCGATTTCTTTGGAGAATAGAGTTTGTATGGATATCGGTGCTTCCACCGGAGGCTTTACGGATTGTATGCTTCAAAACGGAGCGGTGGAGGTTTATGCCGTGGATGTAGGCCATGGACAGCTGGATTGGAAGTTGCGAAATGATGAAAGAGTGCACTCCATGGAGAAGTGTAATATTCGCTATGTGGAGGAAGAAGACATTTTAGCGCTGGGAGAAAAGCCCTCCTTCTTTTCCATAGATGTTTCCTTTATCAGCTTAACATTGGTGCTTCCTGTGGTGAAGAAGCTGGGAAAGCTTCCTTCTCAGGTGGTTTGCCTGATTAAGCCCCAGTTTGAGGCGGGAAGAGAACAGGTGGGAAAGAAGGGCGTGGTACGGGACATTGCCGTGCATCGGGAAGTGATTCGAAAGGTACTGTCCTTTGCTTCTTCCATCGGTTTTTCGGTACAGGGCTTGGATTTTTCGCCTATTAAGGGACCGGAGGGAAATATCGAATATCTTTGCTTTTTAGAGGATAGGGGAAATGCCGAGGAGGCATTATCGGAGGCTTGGGAAGCCGAGCTTATGCGAATTACGGAAGATTCCCACCGGGACTTATAGTTAAGTAATAAGTTGACAGCAAGAATTAAAGCTAAAATAAAATTCATCGCAGGAATTAAAGTTAAAATAAAATTCATCGCAAGACTTATAGTTTAAGCAAGCTAATGGAAGATATGCTATACTAGAGAGGAAAGAAATACATGAATTTGGCACTCATTGTGAATCAAACAAAGCCAGAGGCAGAGAGCTTCCAAAAAATCATTGAAGAAGAAATGGCGAAGAAAGGCATTAGTCCCAAGATTTTTTTGAACAAGGATTTTTCCAGAGAAGATTTTGTGGGTATGGACTGCCTGATTACCTTGGGAGGAGACGGCACGATTCTCCATACCACAGGGGTTTTACAGGGGATGCCGGTTCCGATTTTAGGAATCAATGCGGGACATCTTGGCTACCTTACGGAGATTCGTCAGAGAAGAAGGATTGCGGAAGCCATAGATCGGCTTGTGGCCGGGGATTATGTGGAGGATAGAAGAGCCATGCTGTCCGGTAGCATTTTCCGACAGGGAAAGGAGATATTTTCAAGATCCGCCTTGAATGAGCTTTTACTTTCCAGAGTGCGAGGGGTGTCCATACATCATTTTCAAGTTTTTTGCGACGGGATGGAAATGGTTCACTATTCCGCAGACGGTATCATCATTTCCACGCCTACCGGTTCCACTGCCTATAATCTTTCTGCGGGAGGCCCCATTATTTCTCCGGAAGCTCCGGTATATATCATGAATCCTATCTGCGCCCATTCCTTAAATGCCAGAGCGGTGGTTTTGGATAATCGGAGAACCCTGGAGATTGTGATGGAGGGAGGAGATCAGGTGCTGTCCTTTGACGGAGAGGCTCCTATCGAACTGTTGGCCGGAGATGTGGTGCGAATCAGGAAGGCCAAGGAAGAAACGGTTTTAATTAAATTTTCCAAGGAAAGTTTTCTTCATACTTTGCGAGAGAAGATGGCAAACTTATAAGAGAGGTTTTTGATGAAAAAGACAAGACAGGATAGAATTCTTTCTTTAATCGAAGAACAGGATATTGAAACCCAGGAGGAACTGGCTAGGCAGTTACAGCTGGAGGGATACTCTGTAACCCAGGCCACGGTGTCCCGGGACATCAAGTCTTTGCAGCTTACGAAAATGCAAAAACACGGCAAGATGGTTTACCAGAGCCTTTTAAAGGAGTCTCCGGAGAGAGATTTGGAGAAATTTGTCCGGGTTATGCGGGACGGCACGGTATCCATGGCGGTTGCAGGCAATATTTTGGTCATCAGAACCCTTTCCGGTATGGCAAATGGAGTGGCTATGGCCATTGACCAGCATCATTTTTCGGAGATCGTGGGAAGTCTTGCAGGAGATGATACCATCTTCTGTGTCACTTCCGGAGAGAAGGATAGTCAGGCTTTAAAGGATAGCATTGAAAACCTGATGAGAGGCTAGCAAATAAGGAGGAAGGCATGCTGGATCGACTGCTGGTAAAAGATTTAGCCTTAATAGAGAAATCCGTTGTAGAGTTTTCCGGCGGCTTAAATGTCTTAACCGGAGAAACCGGAGCGGGAAAGTCTATTTTGCTTGGCTCCATTCAACTGGCTCTGGGGCAAAAGGCCAATAAAGATCTGATTCGTCATGGAAAGGAACAGGCCATTGTGGAGCTGGATTTCTCCTTAACGGAGGAGGAAGTGCGCCGGATTCAAGCCTTGGAAGAGGATTTAGAGCTGGAAGAGGAAAGACTCCTGATTCGCAGGAAGATTTCCGAAAAGAAGTCCGATATTCGTGTAAATGATTTAGGGCTTACCCTGGCTAAGCTCCGGGAAATCACCGGCGGCCTTTTGGATTTGCACGGACAGCATGAGCATCAAAGTCTGCTTCGGGAAGGTTCCCATTTGGAAATCATCGACGGCTTTCGGAAAAAGCAGGGTGGAAAGCTTTTAGAGGAAGTGGCGGAAGCCTATCATTTGCTACAAGAGAAAAAGAAGGCTTTACAGAAATTTTCCCTGAAGGAAGAGGAAAGAACACGGGAGCTGGATTTTCTGGATTTTGAGATTCAGGAGCTTGCGGATGCCAATCTTTCCGAGGGGGAAGAGGCGGAACTGACCAAAGAGTACAGCCTTTATGAAAACATGGACAGGCTGAAGAGCCTGTTGCTTTCCGCAAAGGAAAGTCTGGAGGAAATGGATTTTCACCGTCCCATTCAGGCGGTGGAGGAGGCCAAGGACTTTGATGAAAGCCTGAAGGGGCTTTCCGACAGCCTGTATGATTTGGAGGCGGTGGGAGAGGATTGTCTTCGCTCCTTAGATCATTATCTGGACCATGCGGAGGTGGATGAGGAAAAGCTTTTTACTCTGGGAGAGAGACTGGAACAGATTCGCAGAGTCATGATGAAGCATGGAGGCACGGAAGCCAAGGCTCTGGCCGCATTAGCGAAGAAAGAGGAAAGAAGAAGCTTTCTTTTGGACTATGAGAAGGCTGAAGAGAAGGCGAAGAAGGCCATAGTAGAACAGGAAAAGCTCCTTAGGGAGAAGGCTTTGCTCCTTTCCAAGGAAAGGCAGGAGGATGCCAAGGTCTTAGCCAAGCAAATCCAAGGGGAAATGCAGGAAATGGGATTCCTGGACACCAAATTCGAATTCCATTTTCAGGAGAAGAAGGAGCCTACGGAAAAGGGCTTGGATGAGGTAGAGGCCTATGTGAGCCTGAACCCGGGAGAACCTCTTCGACCTCTTCGGGAGGTGGGATCCGGAGGAGAGTTGTCCCGCATTATGCTCTCCATTAAGACGGTACTAGCGGATACAGACGGAGTTTCCACCCTGATTTTTGACGAGATTGATACCGGAATTTCCGGAAGAACTGCGGAGAAGGTGGGAGAAAAGCTCCAGAAGATTGCGAAGAATCACCAAGTGATTTTGATAACCCACCTGCCCCAGATAGCGGCAAAGGCAGACCATCATTTTCTGATTGAAAAGACGGTGGAGGAGGGCGCCACCCACACAAGGATTCACCCCTTGGAGGAGAAGGAATCCATAGAGGAGCTGGCAAGGCTTCTTGGGGGAGATGAAATTTCGGAGGCTTCCCTGGAAAATGCCAGAGAGCTGAAGGCGAAGTCCAAGGCGAAGAAAACAAAGGTATAAAGTAAAGGTATAAAGTAAAGCTATAAATCAACGGTATAAAGCAACGGAAGAGCATGTGATATTTAGGAAGGAGGATAGGATGAAAAACATTTTATTTCTTGCATCAGAGGCAGTTCCCTTTATCAAAACAGGAGGTTTGGCGGATGTGTGCGGTTCTTTGCCCAAAGCTCTGGATTCCAATTACTTTGATTGCAGGGTGATGATTCCCAAATACATGTGTATTCCGGAAGAGAAAAGGTGTGAATTGCAGTATAAAACCCACTTCTACATGGACTACCTGGGACAGTCCCGTTATGTAGGCGTTTTGGAGAAGGAAGTGGATGGCATCCTATACTACTTCATTGACAATGAATACTATTTTTCCGGAAACAGACCCTATGGTAACTGGTACTGGGATTTGGAGAAGTTCTGTTTCTTCTGCTATGCGGCTTTATCCGCTCTGCCACTCTTGGATTTTCATCCGGATGTGCTGCATTGTCATGACTGGCAGACCGGATTGGCACCGGTTTTATTAAAGGATCGTTTTGCGGGAGGTGAATTTTTCCGTTCCATTCGTTCCGTATTTACCATTCACAATCTTCGCTTCCAAGGCGTGTGGGATATCAAGACCATTAAACGCTTTACGGAGCTGTCGGATTATTATTTCACTCCGGATAAGCTGGAGTGTGAGAAAAATGGAAATCTTTTAAAGGGCGGTTTGGTTTATGCGGATGCCATTACCACGGTCAGCAAAACCTATGCCAGGGAGATTCAGTATCCCTTCTTCGGGGAGGGGCTGGAAGGTCTTTTACAGGCCAGAGACCATGACCTTCGGGGAATCGTAAACGGAATTGACTACGAGGAGTGGAATCCCAAGAGGGATCCCTTCCTTCCCGCCAGTTATGATTCTGCCTCCTTCCGGACGGGAAAGCCGGAGGTGAAGAAAGCCTTACAGGAGGAGCTGGGCTTAGAGGTGGATCCGAATTGTATGCTGATCGGTATGGTTAGTCGTCTTACGGATCAAAAGGGCTTGGATCTTCTGGTAAGAGTCTTTGATGAAATCTGTCAGGATAAGATTCAGTTTGTGGTTTTGGGTACAGGGGAGGATGGCTATGAGAATTTCTTCCGGCACTATGCTTGGAAGTATCCTCAGAGGGTTTCTGCCCAGATTTACTATTCTGAAGAGAAGAGTCATAAAATCTATGCAGGCTGTGATGCCCTGCTGATGCCATCTCTCTTTGAGCCCTGCGGTCTTTCCCAGTTGATTGCCCTTCGCTACGGCACAGTTCCCATTGTCCGGGAAACTGGAGGCTTGAAGGATACGGTAGAGCCCTACAACGAATATGAAGGAAAGGGAACAGGCTTCTCCTTTGCCAATTACAATGCCCATGAAATGATGGCCGGCATCCGTTATGCGGAGCAGGTGTATTATGACCATCGGGAGGCCTGGGAGGAAATGATTGCCAGGGGCATGGAACAGGATTATTCTTGGAAGAGTTCCGCTCTTCAGTATCAGGAGCTTTATGACTGGCTGGTGGAAAGATAAAAGCCGAAGAAAGGAAACATAGAAAAAGCATGACGTTTCAAGAGCAACTTTTAGACAATTATTTATTGATCTCAGCTCTGCTATCCTGGTTTGTTGCCCAGGTTTGTAAGACAGCGATTGATGCTTATTTTAATAAGGGAATAAATTGGGAAAGAATGACCGGTTCCGGAGGAATGCCCTCCAGCCATTCTTCTACAGTGGTGGCTTTAGCCACGGCGGCCGGGATTTCATACGGAGTGGATAGCGCGATTTTTGCGGTGGCTCTGGTTTTTGCCGTTGTGGTGATGTATGATGCCACCGGAGTCAGAAGAGAAACTGGGAAGCAGGCAGTGATTTTGAATCGTCTCTTACTGGATAATCCCTTTGCCTGGACCGGTAAGGAATTCGAAAAAAAGCTAAAGGAATATGTGGGGCATAGTCCCCTGCAGGTTTTAATGGGAGCCATTCTGGGTCTTGCCATTGCAGTAGGAATGGGGTATGTCTATGGCTATTTTGGATAGGAAGAAAAGGATAAGGCGGTTTTTCTGCCTTATCCTTTCCCTGCTTTTTCTTCTAAGCTCCTGTAAAGGAATTGCAATCAGCGGAAAAACGGAGAATATCCCCGGCTATACGGAGGCACAGGCCATGATTGTGGTGGGCTCTGAGCGAAATCGCATTCAAAATGTGATGGGAAAGGAAGTCTGGGATCTCCCTGTAGCCGGACAGGTGGAAAAAACCTACGGAGAATATTTCCTGGCTAAAACCAAGGAGTTTCTGCAGGATATCCGTACTTTGAATCTGATGGCGGAGGAAAAGGGAATTATTGCCAATGGAACGGAGATGGAAAGCATTCGAGCTGCGGCCAATGCCTTTTACCAAAGTCTCAGCGAAGAGGACAAGGCCTTCTTTGGAAACTGCAGTCTGAAGGACGTGGTGGATATGTATGTGGCTTACTTTGTGGCGGAGAAAACCGCAAAGTCTCTTTTGGCCAACGTGGATACGGAATTAAGTGCGGCGGAAGCCAAGGTGATTTCTGTGGAGCAGATTGTGGTACAGGATGAAGCCCTGGCGAAAGAGCTGGAGGAAAAGGTAAAGCTTGCCGGAGCCAATTTTTCCTATTATGCCAGACAGTATTCCGAGGATCCGGAATTGCAGAAACAGTTGGCCTTTGGAGAAAGTGAGGATGAATACGCGAAGGTGGCCTTTTCCTTAGAGGACAATGAAATCTCCTCCGTATTTTCTCAGGATGGAAAGTACTACATTTTAAAATGTCTAAGCTCTTATGATGAGGAGGCTACCAAGGAACGAAAGGAGAGGCTGGAGACAGCTATTCGCTCCCTGCATTTTCAGGAAAGTTACGAGGCCTATCAAAAAGAGCATATTGTCCGCTTCCGGGAACCCTTCTGGAAGGAAATCGACCTTCATAGTCATGAGGGAAGCACCGCGGATTACTTCTTTTCCTATTATCAGGAGAAGGTGGCGGAGGTGAAATAATGAATGGGCTACTTACTCAAATAAAAATATTTGAGACTTATAGCATGAAAATATATTTTTGCGACTTTTCAAGGGATAAGAATAGTGATAGCCTTAAGGAGACGAAAAATAATTAATTAT
>CAUUUY010000021.1:0-11815 GCA_963548305.1 uncultured Oribacterium sp. | reverse complement strand
ATTTAGACCTATATTGCTTAGAAAACTATTTTGATTTTTTTACAGCCCCCTTTAGAACATCACATTTTTATTCTTTGAGTATAGCATCAGTCCAATCAAGGAAATACTGGTCATCAGGCTCAAGATGGTCGCCATTGCCGCTGCAATACCGTAAGATCCTCTGGAAACATAGGTATAAATCTGAATCGTCAGCGTTGTAGTCCTATAGTTATACAGGATGATACCGGAAGACAGCTCCGTAATAATACTGATCCAGGATAGCAGGGCTCCGGAAAGAATACCGTTAATCATCATGGGCATGGTTACCGCAAAGAATGCCTTCATTTTACTGCTTCCAAGAGAAATCGCCGCCTCCTCTATGGACATGGGAATTTGCTGTAAAATCGCAATGGAAGAACGTATGGTATAGGAATTCCTTCGAATCACCAAGGCCACAATCATAATGGCAAAGGTTCCAACCAGTACAATCGGCTTCCTACTAAAAGCAAGAACCAGAGAGATACCCACTACAGATCCGGGAATAACATACGGAATCATGGATAAGGTATCAATCAGCTTGTTGGCAAAGTTGTTTCTTCTTACCACCAGATAGGCCACCATGATACTTAAGATAATAATCAAAATCAAAGATGTTCCGGCAATAATAAAGGTATTAGGAATGGCATTGTCCAAGAACTTCCAGGCATCAATATAGCTCTGTACGGAAAACTCCTTCAGGAATCTCTTACCTTTGGTTTTCAGGAAGGAAGTATACATTACATAAACCTGAGGGGCGTAGGCAATAATCACCACCAAATAGCAATACAGGTGAATCAGTACCCCCTTGATTCCCTTTGCCGGCTTCTTTTCGATAGGATGCAGGGCATTCATGGAAAAGGAAAAACGGCTGTTTATAAATCTTTGAATCAGGAAAATGATGGTGGTAATCACAATGGCAATCACCGCCACCGCAGAAGCGTAGTGCTTATCCGATCCCGTCTCACTCATAAAGGAGTTATAGATTTCCACAGGGAAGGTCTTATAGCCTTCTCCGATAAACAGCGGTGTACCAAAGTCTGCAAAGGCCCGCATAAATACCATTAGGGTTGCCGCAATAATGGAGGGTGCGCAGAGAGGAATGACCAAAGTAAGGAAGCGTTTCCATCCGGAACAGCCCATATTTTCGGAGGCTTCCAAAAGGGTATTGTCAATGTTCTTTAAAGCCGCAGAAAAATACAGGAAAACCAGAGGGTATAACTGCATACACTCTACAATCATAATACCTCGGAAGCCGTAAATGGTAGGCAACTTAATCCCGAAGAGGTTTTTAAAAAGCTGGGTAACCAAACCGTTTCTTCCCATTAAAAGAATCCAGGAATAAGCACCGATAAAGGGGGCAGACATACCACATAAGATGATAAAAACCTGTAGAATTTTCTGTCCCTTGATTTTATAGAAGCTATGGAAATAGCCCAGGGGAATTCCTACAATCAAAGTAATAATGGTGGCACAAAAGCTCACGGCAAAGGAATGATAAATCGTTTGTAAGTTATAGCTTTTGGCAAAAAAGCTCTGAAAGTTTGCAAATCCTACGCCGCCGTCCTTTAAAATCATAGAATTTCGAAGGAGGGTGGACAGGGGATAGATCATAAAAATCAGGTAAACGATTAAGATGGTCATAGAGATGAAGGTCCAGATTTCCCATTTTTTCTTTGTTTTCATCCGTTCTCTCCTCTCCCTACAGCACGCCCTGAAGAATATTTTCACTGCCGCCTTCCAAGAAAACATTAACTTTATGGCTCTTAATCTGCAGCTTTACATTCTTTCCCTTAGGCAAAATAGAGTCAATTTCAGATTCCTTCACCGCCTCCACTTCTTTCCCGTTACTTAACTGAATCAGATAGTGGGTATTTAAGCCTAAGAAAATGCTGTCAATAATCGTTCCTGCTATACCCGGCTCTGTTTCTTCCTGAATAATCCACTCCTCCGGTCTTACTGCAAGCTTTACAGGAAGTACACCATCTTGACAATGCTCTTCCTTTACATTGTTTAAGACAAAGGAATAATCATCACAAACAGAAATCACCATTTGACCGTTTTCCTTTGTCAAGCTTCCTTCCAGCTCATTGCTGTGACCGATAAAATTGGCTACGAACAGATTTGCCGGTCTTTGATACAAGGCCTTGGGGGTTCCGATTTGCTGAATCACCCCATGGTTAAATACCGCAATTCTGTCGGATACCGCCATTGCCTCCTCCTGGTCGTGGGTAACATAAACCGTGGTAATGCCGATACTGTTTTGTAATTGTTTAATGGCGGTACGCATCTCGATTCTTAACTTGGCATCCAGATTGGATAAGGGCTCGTCCATCAAAAGCACATCCGGCTTAATAACCAGAGCTCTTGCCAATGCCACTCTTTGCTGCTGTCCTCCGGAAAGCTTCTCCGGCATACGCTCCGCAAAATCTTCTATCTGCATCAGCTTCAGAAATTTCTTAACTTCCACCGCTCTTTCTTCCTTGGATACATTTCTATTCTTTAAACCGAACTCCACATTTTTTTCTACGGTCATGTTCGGGAAAATCGCATAGTTTTGGAAAACCATTCCAATATTTCTCTTGGAAGGGTCTAAATCATTGATTCTTCTATCACCAAAATAAAAATCTCCACCCTCAATGGAGTTAAAGCCTGCAATCATACGAAGCAAAGTCGTTTTTCCACAACCCGAAGGTCCCAGCAGGGTAAAAAACTCTCCTTCTTTAATATCTAAGGACAAATCCGGAATCACTACATTGTCCCCATATTTCTTTACCGCATTTTGAATTCGAATATTCACGCTCATAAAATCTTCCCCTTTATAAAAAGAGCTGTAAAAAATAGAATATTGAAACTATTTTTTACAGCCCCTATTCTAACTCTTTACTTTTTTACCAGCTCCTGCCAACGGTTCTGCCACTCTTCCTTCTTCTCCGCTACCAGCTTAATGTCTTCATAAGCTACTTTAATCTTGGAGAATGGAGGCATAAACTCGGAGGTATTTTCCACGGAGGTCATAACCGGACGAATGGTGGTATCCTTCAGAGCTTCCTGTCCTTCTTCGGAAATCAAGAAATCGATAAACTTCTTGGCATTTTCTTCATTCTTAGCACCCTTTACGATAGCCACACCGGCGGGTAACCATACAGCACCTTCAGAGGGGTAAACAACTCTTAAGTTCTCTGCGCCGTCTTCCAGTAAGCTTACACAGGGATCCTCGTAAGAAACACCCACTGCATACTCACCGTCAGCGGTTCCCTTGTAAATCTGAGAAGAGGAGGAAAGAATGGTTCCATCCAGCTGATCTACAAATTTTGCTACCCAATCCCAAGCGGCATCATCATAAGGTTCTTTACCCTTTACCAAAAGCATATTGGTAAGCTCTGCCCAAGCACTGGAAGAGTTTGTCGGATCGCCCATAGCGATGTGTCCCTTTAACTTCGGCTCCAATAAATCCTCGTAGGAATTGAACTTCTCCGCATCCAGTCCCAGCTCTTTAAAAACATCCTTGTTTAAAAGAAGAGCTGCAGAACCGGAAAGCTTTGTATACTCAAAATATCCGTTAGGATTCTGATACTCCTTTGGTAACTTTGCATCATTGGGAGAAACATACTTCTCATATAAATCCTGCTGTCCCATCCAGAAAGACATATTGATGGCTCCCCAGTTTACATCCGCCTGAGGGTTATCCTTCTCCGCTTCCAGTCTTGCCAGAACATCTCCGGTTCCCATAGACTGAATGATAACCTTAATGCCGGTCTTCTCTTCGAACAAGGGTACAACTGCTGCAATCTCGCTATCGGAGTTGGGAGAATACACTACAACTTCTCCGGAACCCTTCACATCCTCAGCCTTCTCAACAGAATCACTTCCCTTTTCTTCCGCTGCCGCCGTTGTTCCTGCCTCAGAGCCCTTTGCCGACTCAGCCTGCTTTGCATTTCCTCCGCATGCCATCAGGGAAAGACCTACCATCAGCGATACTGCAACGGTACATAATTTTTTCTTCATAAAAATCCTCCTGTACAAAATGTTTAATTGTATCTGGAATTTTATCATAAAATCATCAATTTTGCTACAGTATAATGATTTAGTGAGAATATTTTGAGGAAATATTCGATTGTTCTAATTATTGATTCCAACTGATTCAGAGAACTTTTTCACAATAGAAACACTTTTTCTTCATGAAAAGAGGGAGGCCATAAGGCCTCCCTTCCTTCAGTTATCATTTTGTAGCAGTCAAGAAAAGAAGACAAGTTCATAAAACCCCTTAGCCGTAAAGTCTGCCATCTTCTGAATCTTCCCCCAATCTTCCCTATTCGCTTCATCCAGGATTCCGCAAACCTGAAAGCCTGCCTGTTTTGCGCTTTTGACGGCATGGAATACATCTTCACAAACCAATACCTCCTCCGGTCGAGATAAGGAAAGTCGTTCCATAGCCAATTGATAAATCTTTGCTTCCTGCTTGGAGGTATTAAAATCTTCACAGAGCAATAGGCCCTGAAACTCTTCCCATACCTTAAGCCGTTTTAGGGCAGCGGTAGCCAAAGAAGCATCTCCTGCTGTTGCAAGGATGCAAGGAATTCCACGTTCCTTCAGAAATTGTAAATATTCTTTGACTCCTGCTTTTAAGACTATCTCATCGCAGTAAGCCCCTGCTATCATTTCCCGAAGCTGTTCTCGAATCCTTTCTTCTGCCATATCCAGAGAATATTCCTTCTTTATATAATGAATTCCCTCTGCAAAGGGCATAGTAGAAATCCTTTGGCTAAGTCCCTCTGTCTCCTCTTCTGTAAAGCCCAATTTCTGAAGATAACGCTCTCCTAAATTATTCCATAGAGGCATGGAATCCAGAAGGGTTCCGTCTATATCAAATATTACTCCCTTAATCAAAATTCACCACCTCCTCTTGCACATTTTTCTTATGAGCTTAATTGATATAGGCTCTTCCATAATAGCAATTCATATTCTGCACATCTCTGAAAAATCTTACAAAGCTTCTCTGTATTTTCCACATCTTGACTTTCATTCTCAGATCTTACCGCTTCCCATTCTCTGTCCAAGCTGTCTATCCACAGTTGATTGGCCTCTACATACTCTTTTGCTGAATAGGCGTCAAACCATGCTTTATATGGAGATGTTTGTATGGCATTTCCATACTTTTTCGTCATTTTTCGCCCTATATACGCGTAGCTCCAGGAGCACTGAAGCAATGCCGTAAGACCGGCCAAAAATCCCTCCTCCTTAACTTGTTTATGGATATAAGAAGTATAGTCACAAACTACCCGGCAAGCTTTAGCCTTTTTTATTTCCTCATCCCCTATGCCCAGCTTCTTCATTTCCGGAACATGCACCAGGAAACACTCCTGCTCCGTAACGGAAATAATCTCCTCCATAAAACGCTGCATTACAGGATTTTTTGAAAGAGAACGTAGTTCCTTTAGAATATTGACATAGTCCAGGAGATAAAAATAATCCTGGAGCATATAGTTTCTGAAAAGACTCTGATCCAGAGTTCCTTCCGCCATTTCTATCAAAAAAGGCTCTTCCATAGAGGACAGCCAGAGACTTTCTGTCTTCTTATAGAGAAGTTCCGATAGTTTCACCATACTTCACCTTTTTCTCTCTATTTCATCCTATTTCAGCTTTATTTTTCTGCAATAATGGCTACATATCCACCGCTTTGATAGCCCTCGACTACTTCCTCCGGCTCCTCATTGGTATACATGGGATTTTTCAAAAGGGTCTGGTAGAAGGAAAAGTTTTGAATACCCAAGCTTTTCAAAACATTAATTTTCTCTTCCGTGGTATGCCATACTCCTGCGGAAACCAGTCCAAGGGGATAGGGCAGCTCCGGCATGGTGCCCTTCAGATATTCATGCTCATAGCTATTTACGCTCTTTGCCAGAAGATACATAAAACCAAAGGCACTCTCCTTGGGAACATCCAAAAGAATTAATTTTCCTCCCTTCTTTAAAGCCTTCAGGCATTTTCCGTAAGCAGGACTTAAATCCTCTATATAACTGGAGCTTCCGTTAAAATAAATAATATCATAGCTTTCCTCCTTTAGTTCCACATCTTCAATCAGGCCATACTGAAGAATCTTAACTCCTCGCTTCTCCGCAATTTTCCCCATATCTTCTGACGGTTCAACACCTTCAATATGGGAACTGTCTATGTAACTCTCGAAAAGTCCGCTTCCGCATCCCACGGACAGTAGTTTCTTCCCCTGAATGTCTCCTAGAGCCTTTTCAAAAAGTCTCAGTTCACTGGTAAACAGTTTTTCGTTCTTCATAAACCACTCGTCATAAAGATTGGCAAATCCGTCAAATTTTTGTTTTCTTGCCTTTTCCATTTCTATACTCTCCTTTTCATTTTTACAATTCACTTGAAATATCATTCTGAAAATATAGTGAAATCCACAAGCTCCCCTATAAAATTTCAAAATTATGGGCCAAGGGACCTGAACCCTTCCCTAAATCCAGCATGGCCGCCAACGCAGCGGAAAGATAAGCCTTAGCATTCTCTATAGCCTCTTCCAAATCCATTCCCTTGGCAAGATTGGAAGCAATGGCGCTGGACAGAGTGCAACCGGTACCGTGGGTATTTGGATTTTGGATTCGTTCTCCTTGAAACCAGATTTCTTTTTTTGCCCCTGCCTTAAACAGCACATCATTGGCATCATTAATGCTGTGCCCTCCCTTTACCAGCGCAGAACATCCGTATTTTTCTGAAAGGCTGCAAGCGGCCTGCACCATTGCATCTGCATCTTTAATACAGCTATCCGTCAGGATTTCCGCCTCCGGGATATTTGGCGTAATAACCGTTGCCAAAGGAAGAAGCTTTCTTTTTAAGGCATCAAGAGCCTCATCCTCTATAAGACGCGCGCCGCTGGTTGCTACCATCACCGGATCCACCACAATGTTCTTCGCCCCATAGAATTTCAATTTTTCCGCGATTACCTCAATCAGTGCCGTTGAGGAGACCATCCCAATCTTTACCGCATCCGGAAAGATATCTTCAAAGACCGCATCCAACTGCTGCCCCAGAAAATCCGGACTTGTTTCTACAATTCCTCTCACGCCGCAGGTGTTCTGTGCCGTTAAGGCGGTAATGGCGGTCATGGCATAAACGCCGTTCATGGTCATGGTTTTGATATCCGCCTGTATACCGGCACCGCCACCGGAATCACTTCCTGCAATGCTTAATGCTGTTCTCATTTGCATACCTTCTTTCTTTTAAGAGCACTTTTCTGCTCCGGCTTTTTCCTGATTATTTGATGATCTGGCTTTTTCCTGATTATTTGATGCTCTAACTTTCTTCCTGCCAACGGGAAGCTTTAATCTCCTATCCTTCCTTTTCCGGAAATAGTATTTTCAGGCACTGCTTCCGCAAATCCGCCGTAGCCTCCTCTATGTCCGGCTTTGCAAAAATCGCAGAAATCACGGCTATTCCTGCAATCCCGCACCCCTTTAATTCCATCACATTGTCTCTGCTGATGCCGCCGATAGCCACCACCGGAAGATTCACCGCCTCACAAATCGCTTTTAGAGTTTCCAAACTCACATCCACAGCATCTTTTTTGGATCCTGTGGGGAACACTGCCCCCACTCCCAGATAGTCCGCCCCTCTTTCCTTGGCAAGAATGGCTTCCTCCACAGTCTGTACCGATACCCCCAGGATTTTCTCTTTTCCCAGTTTTTCCCGAACCCTTCCCGCTTCCATGTCCTCCTGGCCCACATGAACGCCGTCCGCATCCGCTTCTATAGCCAATTCCACCTCATCATCCAAAACAAAGGGAACTCCATAGCTTCTGCAAAGTTTTCCTATTTCCAGGGCTTCTTGAAGATAAGCATCATGGTCTAAGACCATGTCTTCCTTTTCCCGTAATTGGATAAAGCTTGCGCCACCCTTAAGGGCAGACTCCACATCTTCTTTTAAGCTTCTTCCCTTAAGCCAATGTCGGTCCGTCACCGCATACAGCAAGAGGGAGTCTTTATCGAATTTCATACTTCGCTCCTTTTTCCAGCTCTTCCCCTGTCATCAGGCTGATGGCGTCTATAATACGATTCCGATAACCGGCATTTCCTTCTCCTTCCTGCAAATGAGCTTTCCCGATTTCTCCGGCAAGCCCCATGGTACAGGTGGCTGTGGCAACTGCCTCCAAGGCCTTGTCCGGATTGGCCACTAAAAATGCGGTAATCAGGCCGGAAAGCTGACAGCCTGTACCGGTAATCCTGCTCATTTCTTTGCACCCATTCCGAATAACGTAAGCCCTCTCCCCATCTGTCACCAGGTCGATAGCCCCTGTAATGGCGATGATAGTACCGAAACTTTTGGCATATTCTTTCGCAAAGGATAGCATCTGCGGAAGATTTTCCTCGCTCACCACATCTGCAGAATCCGCATCCACTCCCTTGGTGGATTGGCTTCCCAATGCCAAAGCTTTCACTTCGGAGACATTTCCCCGAATCACATCAAAATGCACTTCCTCCATTAAAGAAAGGGCTGTTTTTGTCCTAAGGCCGGAAGCTCCGGCTCCCACAGGGTCTAAGAGTATTTTATGACCAAGAGCATTGGCTTTTTTTCCTGCCAAATGCATGGACTCTATGGTTCTTTGATTCAGGGTTCCGATATTGATATTCAATCCACCACAAATCGCTGTAATTTCTTCCACCTCTTCCCTATCATCTGCCATAATCGGACTGGCACCTATGGCCAGAATTACATTTGCCACATCGTTTACCGTTACATAATTTGTAATGTTATGAACCAATGGACCTTTCTTTCTGACATTTTCCAAACATTCCTTCACTTTTTAGCTCCTTTCTTTCTGTACACTACTTTGCCGGCTTCCTGATGGACGAGGGCTTATATTTCCTGTTAGGCGAACCCTCTTATTTCCTGACAAATGAGGCCTCACACAGTGCACAAGAGAAATATAAGTAGAATAAAGTGGAATAAAAAAACGCCATCCCCAAAAAGGATAGCGTAGAATTTATGGACCCATGAGATTCTGAATGAAGAATCATAAGTACCTGTCCCTTAGCGGACTATTTCCCTACGTTGGCATTATCCAAATCAGGTTATGGGTCAGGATTGTTCAATCCACTCTCAGCTCTCAACGAGCTCCCCGTTGTTCATTTTTCATTATAGGTTGTCTAAAACAAAAGTCAATACTGTGCGCAACTGCAAGCATTTGACTTTTATTTTGTGGCTGTTCAAGTAATTTAGTTTGGTAATACTCATACTGTTTCTTTCTTGCTGTAAGTTCTGCTGTAAGTTCTGTGAAATTGTACAGAATACGAACGATTTCACTCTGCACCGCTTCCGGGCAGTATTGCTGAATCAGTTCCTCCGGTATGATCTATTTTCTCTCATCGCTCATTGTTTTTACCGTCTTCCTCTATTTGAAGCGGATGCTGCATATAAAAAACCGCTTTCTGCCGTTCTATTTCCAGCTTCAGCTGTTCCTCGGTAGGTAGATAAGTCAGATATTTCGACATGAATAGCCTGTTATTATCGTGCAAAACAGAATAGCGGGCAATATCCTCGTCAGTTTCCGAACATAGCAGTATACCAATGCTCGGATTATCTCCAGCGGTACGTTTCAGATCATCATACATACGGACATACATATCAATCTGTCCAACATCCTGATGAGTAATTTTGCCCATCTTCAAATCCACCAGCACATAACATTTCAATTCTATATTATAGAAAACAAGATCTATAAAATAATCCTCTGTTTCTGTAACAATATGCTGCTGTCTTGCCACAAAGTCAAATCCTCTTCCCATTTCCATAAGGAAATCGCGGATATGGGACAAAATTGCAGACTCCAAATCACTTTCCAAATAACTTCCTTCATTCTTAAAGCCAAGGAACTCTGCAACAACAGGGCTTTTCACAAGCTCAAAATGTGTTTTGGGAAGTTGGTCATTTTTCCGCTTCATTTCTGCAATGACAGCTTCTTTTTTGGGAGACTGCAACAGGCGGTGATAATACTGCGTACTGATATTTCGGTCAAGTATTCTCACATTCCAGTTTTCATGAGCTGCCTCGCTCATGTACCAAACTCTGGCATCCTCATCCGCGACTCGTAATAGACTGCGAAAATGTGTCCAAGTCAGATTGTGAACGCACGAGTTCACAATCTCAATATCCGGAAAACACTGATAAAATTTACGGAAATACTGAAGGTTTCTTTTGGAATAACTTTTTCCATATTCTTTAAGTAGTACCACTTGCCGTCAATCAAGATCCAGCCGGTGCTCAGCACGCCGCTCTCACGGTACTGCCAGGCACTGCCCTGCTTTTCCCAGTTTCCCATGGCTCACTCCACGCCGCGCGCCTGCAGGGACTCAATCACCTCATCGTAATAGGGCGTCTCGATCCCGTAGCGCTTCCCGAGGCGCTGCACTTCATAAATAAGCCCGTCGACCTCGGACTTTCTCATGTCCGCGACATCCTTCTGAAACGAGGTGGTCATCTCGGGCGCAAGTCCGTCCACCACCTTCAGGCTGTCCGCCTCACTGTAGCCGTCCATGGCGATGCCCATCTTCTCCGCAATCGCGAGCACTTCGCATACCAGGCCGCGATAAAAGTTCCGGTACTCGCCCTCGCGCTGCAAATGCGCCGCCGTGATATTGAAGTAAGTGCCGACCGCACCGTGCGGCGAGAGGTAGGCAAATTTCTTCATGCAGTCGCGGCGGATGTTGTCACTCAGCACCGCTTCAACACCCGCCCGCGTGAGATCCGCCTTCACTTCCTCTAGGACAGGGCGCGCCTCCTCTGGTTTCCGGACGCCGTAAACCACGCGCATTAAGCTGCCGAGCTGACGGATTCTGCCAGCTTCCTCGACATTGCCCATCACATAAATACAGCCGTCCGTGACCAGCGGCTTCTTCAACTTTTTCTGTAACTTCTCTCCCGTCCCGAAGACATTGCAGAGCGGGATGATGACCGTGTTCTCCGTGGCAATGCGCTCCAGAAACGGCAGGACACTGTCAAACGAATAGGACTTCAGCGCGAGAAAAATGACATCCGGCGTCTCGCTGTAACTTGTCTCATCAAACGCAGCGACCGGCGAAAAAGTCTCCTCACCGCTGTCCTTTACCAGCGCGAGTCCCTTCTTTTTAAGTGCCTCCAAGGTCTTGCCGTGTGCCAGAAAACTCACCGAAAGTCCCGCGCGAAGCAGATAGGCGCCGAGTGTGCCGCCGACCCCGCCCGCGCCGATAATCAAATACTTTAACATGTGTTTCCTCCCCTTCTCTCCGGGATACGCCCCGGTAGTATTATCCTGAATCATATGATCTCAGTGAAACAAGAGCAGCGTGACAAGCCCGATCATCGGAAGCTAGCCCCGCATGAAATACTCTTCGGGTGAATCGTGAAACTCCTGTTCATTGTCACTAGTATGGGAACATAAAGTTTCAAGCTCGTTGCTTGATTGAGGATACAATTTATTACTCATCTTTTTTTCTTATTTTTCTAACGATTTCGGATCTAATAAGAAATATTCTATGTAAATCTTACGTTCAATAATCATCTCGTGCCTTTATATTTGTAAAATTTTTGCGGCAATACGCATTTTTATAACGAGTTAATTGTACTCTATTCGTGGATCAAATCAATTATACTCATAAAATTTTTGCGTATTGCTGCATTTTTAGAGAGTATGAAAAAACCATACTCAACGCACAAAACCCTCCATCATTTATCTTGTATCATCGTTAAATTCCTCTTTAATAAGATCCTTAATATCACTCTTAATACTCTGCGTATCAACAATTGAATCTTC
>CAUUUY010000020.1:0-11975 GCA_963548305.1 uncultured Oribacterium sp. | reverse complement strand
TTCATCTTCAACTCCTAATATCCGGCTATATTTAATAAGATTTCTCATATTTTTTTCCTTACTGCTAAAGTATCCGGTGATCGCATCTACAAATATTTGTTTGTCCATGGCATTTCTTTTGGAAACAATATCACAAATGCTTCTTTCCATATCATAGTATGTTGCTGTCTTTGATACAATGAAACTTTTCAAAGATTTCAAAGAGATTTTTTTATTCTTTTTTTGACGTTCTTTCTTGCGAACAAACTTGAAAAACCGAGCTAGTAAAGGTCCGGTTTTACCGGAAGAATGGCCTTTTTCTGATCAATGGAAAGCCCCTCCATGAGCCATCGGTACTGCTGAGGGGTTAAAGTGCGGGCTTCACTGGTACTCCGTGGCCACTGCAACTTTCCATCTGTAAAGCGTTTATAGCAAAGAAGCCAACCGTCTCCTTTATAGAGGAGAGCTTTTATGCGATCACCGGTGCGACCGCAGAATAAAAAGATAGAGTTGGACTTCGTAGGATCAAGCTTGAATTCAGCATTGACTACTGCGATAAGGCCGTCAATACCACGTCTAAGGTCTGTGTATCCGGTACAGAGGTAGATGTGTTTGAATCCGGATGCATCGTTAAGCATTTTTCAAGACCTTTATAACATTTGCCAGTAAATCCATCGGCGTTTTTTCGTCAATCCCTAAAACTACTTCATTTACGGACGCTGTTAACTTTGGAGATGGATAGCAGGAGGAAACCTCCACCTGTTGCTGTACTTCCACAAATCCACTCTGCGTAAGGGCAGCTTCCTTTACTTTTCTAAGCCAGTAGAAGTAGGCATTTCTGGAGAGGCCATGCTATGCACAATAGTCATCTACTTTTAGACCACTCTCCTTACCATCTTTAATAATGTCAGCCCATTGCCCTGTTCGCATCCTGCTTGTAGCGAGTTTTGTGTTCATCTTGAATTCCTCCCTGAGATAGTGTGCAAAGTGGGAAAAGTTTGTAAAGTGGAAAAAGTGCGTTCAACTTTTCACACTGTTCACGATTATCTCAATTTTTATGGAGAGAAAAAAGATGACAGGTTATTTACCATTTACGCTCATTCAGAAGATCACGGTCTACAAGGATAGGTTCACCGTTGAATTCAAATCCGGCATCAGCGTCGATATAACAGAATAAGAAAGCCGTCCTACGGGAGAAAATTCTCCTATAGAGCGGCTTGCTCTGATTCTGTATGTACTTACCAAGACTAACAATACGGATTAGATAACGCTCGCTTTTTTCCGTGATTATCATTTTCTTCTTGTATTAATACCGATGTCAAACGTCCTATATCGTTAAAGTCCATCCCCTCTTTAAATCCCTTACTACCATCCAGCCAAATACAGTTCATTAATCTATCAAAAGTTGCTTCACAGCTCCTTCTTGGACATCGCGCCAAAGTGGTATCAAAAAAGCTTGTATGGAAAGAATAATGATGTGTATGTATAAACTGATTCCACGATTCAATTACAGTTTCCTCATCACGGATATCTATTAATTCTATCTCCTCCATTTTTCGCTCATCAACAGAGCCCCATGCCTGTTTTAACATTGAAACTGCTTCAACATCACTCGATGGAGCGCTGTATCCAAAAATAGTCACCATATATGCTCGTTCAAGAGCATTTTTTAATGTTTTCCATGATTTTGATATTGCAATATCACTTGAGTAATCTTTATTCTTGATAGGGAATAAAAGGCTTGTTGGCTTTAATCTCTTACCGCATCTACACACCATACCCACATTTCCCATAATGTTATCATCAGCGCAATAACCAACTGCAACATTTCCATGTAAAAAAGCCACTTGTGGTATATTTCTCGTAAATTTCTGAGCCCTCCCTATAGCTTGTACTAAAAAAGGATCCCAATTAAAGGTAGCAATCAAATCTTTTTCTGTTAAGCTCATAACTAAAAAATCATATACTGTAGGGACATCTGGTAAAACAAATCCATTCATATAGTCACGAATGGAGCTTTCTAATTCTTCCTTAACTGCTTTACATTTATGTTCTGTCTCACTCCGCTCATCAAGCTCCATGTATATATCTTCAAGATTGCCTGATGCAGTATGGATATCTACTTTATTTAATAATTTTCTAAAACCCAATTTATCAATAAAGCCACTCATAGCTGATATTTTTCGTCCGTTTTTATCCCCGTTAGGAATGGCCGCACAACTTGCGCCAGCTCCTAAAATAACCACATGCGGGCGATTTTTCATATAATACTCATCCTCTTGAATGCTTATATCTGCCACAAAACATTTCTCCTTCCCAACTTTAACATCTAATCCGCTCACTCAGCCGAAAAGACATCTAATTCACTAACTCAACCCTTGACATCTAATCCGCAGCCTAAACTATGTAAAAACGACCTAAATCGTCTCCGATCCGATGCGGGCGATAAGTTCTCATAGAGCGTTCACTTTCTTATATCACTCCTGATGCTAACTCCCGGAAATCCCTTGCTTCCAAACCTTTTCCGACTTTTATTTGTCCTTCCTTGACATCAAACACACCGTCTCCACATGCCCCGTCCTGGGGAAGTTATCAATTCCCACCCATTTCTCCAGCGCATATCCGCCTTCTCCTAGATACTTAATATCTCTCGCCAGGCTTCCCGGATCACAGCTTACATAGACAATGCGCTTGGGGCTAAGTTCCAATACCGCGGAAAGGCAAGTTTCGTCACATCCTTTTCTAGGAGGATCCAAGGAAACCACATCCACCAGATTTCCCACGTCCTTGCCTTCCCTCTTCTGTTCTTCCACCCACTTGGGAAGGACTTCTTCTGCCGCTCCCACAAAAAACTCCGCATTTTGAAGTCCATTCTTTTCCGCATTTTTCTTGGCATTTTCAATGGCTTCCGGAACGATTTCCAGCCCGTAAACCTGCTTTGCTTTTTGTGCGAGAAAGAGGGAAATGGTACCGATTCCGCAGTAGCAGTCCCAAACCGTTTCTTCTCCTGTTAATGCCGCATACTCCAAAGCTTTTCCATAAATTTTCTCAGTCTGCACAGGATTCACCTGATAAAATGAAGGTACGGAAATAGAGAAGCTTAACTCCCCGATTTTATCCTCTATACTGTCTTTTCCGTAAAGGCAACGGGTTTCTCTTCCTAAAATAGCGTTGCCGCTACCTTCGTTGATATTCACGCAAAGACCAACAATGCTTCCTTGAACTTGTCCACCTTCCTCAACACTAAGAGACAAGTCCTGCAAGCGCTCCCATAGCTCTTTTCCATGGGGCAGGCTTTTTCCGTTTAGCACAAGGCAAAGCAGGATTTCTCCGGTAGAAAAGCCCTTTCTTAGGAAAATGTGGCGAAGCAGACCCTTCCCTGTTTCTTCCTCATAGCCGGAAATCTTATATTCTCTTGCCCAGTCTTTGATGCAGTTTAAAATCAAGGGATTTTCAACACTATTAATCAGGCAGTCCTTGGTTTCGATAATGCGGTGGCTATGAAAGCCGTAAAATCCCATACTAAGATCAGAAGATTTTTCTTTAGCTTCTATTTTATTCTTTCCAGGCCACTTCCCGTTCACTTTCCAATCCGAAACAGAAGTTGCCCCTCCACTTCTTATTTCCTTCCTACTCTGCACCGGATACTGGGCTTTATTCCTATAGCGAGAGAGAACCCCTCCCAGAATTCCCTCTTTTTTCCTCTCTACTTCCTCCGGAGAAAGTCCGGCAATACGAATCAGACTTTGGGCGATTCTATCTTCCTTCCATGCAAGCTCCTTTTCATAGGATAAATGTTGTAACTGGCAGCCTCCGCATTTTCCCGCGACAGGGCAAAGGGGTGCAATGCGATACGGGGAAGGCTTTAGTAGCTCTTCCACCTTGGCATAGGCGTAATTCTTTTTCACCTTTAAGATTCTGGCTTCTACTACGTCTCCCATCACGCTGTCTTTCACGAAAAAAATCAAGCCGTCCTTTTTTCCGACGCCCTGGCATTCTTCTGTCAAATCTGTTATTTCCAGCGTAATCAAATCATTCTTTTGAAGAGACTGCTCTTTATTCCTCAACTTAGTTTTTTCGGAACTATTTTTTTCTGATTTTCTTTGATTAGACTTATTCTTCTCGGACTTGTTTTCCTCGGTCATATTTTTTCCTAACTTAGTTTTGGCAAACATATTTTTTCCTGACACTATTTTCCCCTGAATATATTTCTCTCGCTTTTAGCTATTTCTTTCCCGATAAACCAACAAAAAGGCTTATCCCTATAGCTATTCCAAAAATCATAAAAATAATCAGCATATTTTTCTCCTATAGGCTAAAACTCTATCCAACTCCCTCTGTGCTAAAGCTCCATCCAAGTCTCTCCGTACTAAAAAACTCTGTCCAACTCCCTCTGTACTAAAGTTCCATCCAACACCACCTTCTCTACCACTTCAAAATCAAACTTAAGAGACTCAAAAAAGGGAGTGTCCCCTGCTTTAGGAGAATCATCTTATCCGAGCTGATGGCTCCGTATACCGCCACCAAAAACATGATGCTGCATAGCACAAGGCAAAGCTCCACATTGGCACCGGGACTGAATATACCGTAAAGAAGAGCCAACCCCAGCAGAC
The DNA here is from genome assembly GCA_963548305.1 of uncultured Oribacterium sp. Lineage (GTDB taxonomy): Bacteria > Bacillota > Clostridia > Lachnospirales > Lachnospiraceae > Oribacterium. The sequence continues at coordinate 7,383 of CAUUUY010000020.1, read as the reverse complement.
CGTTATAAATTCCCTGATTTTTAAATAGAGTGTTGATATTTTTATTTCTTAGTTCTCGAACCGACATTTTGAAAACCCGAGAAGTGCTGTCGCTGTCGGTCATAAAGGTTTCCAAAAGCATAATGTATAAAAACAATCCTGCCGTAGCGGTCATCAGGATTTTCTGAACTGTGGTGATTTCCATCTTATTTTTCTCCCTGTGAAACTGCAAGGTTTCTTCTACTACTCTGGCGTAAAACATATTGCCATAGAGATAGCGGTAGCCGCCATTTTCCTTTTTGGCAATGGGGTGACTGTATTTTATCGTCTTCCCTTTCGCCATGTTTTTGGCAAATTCCTCTGCCAATGCATCGGTATATTTGCCTCCGTTTTTCTCTACATAATACAAAAAGCCGGGGCCGTAATTATAGGCCTGAATCACTGCTTTTTCCTCCAGCCCCAAGGCCCTTGCCTTTTCCTTTAAATCCTTATAATACTTTAGCCCTTGTTCAATGGAAGCGTCCGTATCCAATGTATTTACCGGCAGACCCTTGGACTCGCTGGACTGCATCACATCTTTTAATTTGCCATGGGATTCCACTGTCATAATGGCAAAGAGCACATCCAAGTCTTCTTCCAGTCCCTTTTCTTTGGCTACCCGCTCCATGGCGGCCTGGTGCTTTAGGACGGAAGCCGGAAAATACCATTGGGTCTGATGGGCTTTTCGGAATAAAAAAATCCCGAAAAGAAAGAGAAGGAAGAAGGCGGAAAAAAGCTTGATACCTTCCATAAAGGAAGCAGTTCTGCCCTGCTGCCTTTTCGCTTTTTTCCCTTGAAAAAAGGAGAAAACTCCCTTTTTCTTTTTGCCTCTTCCTTTCGCCATTCCGTTTCTTTAATCCTCTAAAACTATCTTTAATAGATTTATATCTCTTATCTAATTCTCTAAATCCATTTGGAATAGATTTGTAATTACTAATCCAAAGAAATTTTATTTATACCTTTATAAGCTTGCCACTGCGTCCCGAAGCTGAATCAATCCCTGCTCTAAAAGCTTCCGTGAGCAAGCAACATTTAATCTCATAAAACCGGAAATTTCTTTTCCGAAGGATACGCCGGCATTGAGGCCGATTTTTGCCTTATGCACCATAAAATCATTCAGTTCCTTATCACTCATGCCTAAGCCGCGGCAATCCAAGAGCATCAAGTAGGTGGCATCCGGCACATGGACCTTAAGCTTTGGAATCTCACGGCTGACAAAGTCCGCCACAAAGCTTAGGTTTGCCTCCAAGTAAGGCAGGAGCTGGGAAAGCCATTCTCCTCCCTCGCGGTAAGCCGCCTCCATAGCCACGGAAGAAAAGGCATTGTTTCTATGGATATCCATTCTAGTCCAGAACAGGTCGAAATCCTTCTTCAGTTCTTGATTCGGGAAAATGGTGGTGGAGGCCTGCAAACCTGCCAAGTTAAAGGTCTTGCTTAAGGATACGCAGGTAATCACGGTTTCCTTTGCCAAGGGAGAAACGGTTGCAGCGCGCAAATGCTTCTTCCCATGGAAGATAAGGTCAGAGTGAATTTCATCAGAAACCACCAGCACATGGTGCTTATGGCAGATTTCGATCATTCTCTGCAGCTCTTCTTTTTCCCAAACCAATCCCAGCGGATTATGAGGATTACAAAGAATGAAAATCTTGGCTTCCTTTGCTTTCTCCTCAAAGTCTGCAAAATCCACCTGCCATCTGTCTTCCTTTTCCACCAGGGCATTGGCCAAAACCTTTCTGCCGGCCATGTCCGGAATATCCCAGAATTCTGTGTAAACCGGACTTTGAATCAGGATTTTATCATCCACATGGGAAAAGGTACGGACAATAGCGGTAAGGCTCTGCACCACCCCTAAGGACCAGGACATCAATGCAGTATCCGGGCACCAGTCATAGCATTCTTTTTCCCAGTTCTGTACTGCCTCAAAATAGGAATCCGGTCTGGAAGTGTAGCCAAAAATTCCTTCTTCCGCCCGCCTTTTGCAGGCATCGATAATGGGCTGGGCTGTTTTAAAGTCCATATCCGCAATCCAAAGGGGAATCAAGTCCTCTGTACCGAACTTTTTGATTCGCTCGTCATACTTTGCACAGCGCGTTCCCTTTCTATCGATTACTTCATCAAAATTGTATTGCATTGGCTTACTTCCTTTCTTAATGATCCTAGTAGTTTTTTAATAGCTTGTCTTTCAGACTATTCTAATCCTTGATTCAGCAGTTTAGCCTTGTCATCCGGACAATTTATCTTAATTCCTTAGCCTGACTCTTTGTCTTAATCCCTTAAAGCGGTTTTTTACTTTATTTCTTCCGAAAAAGAGCTGCCCTTAGTCGAGCTTTCACTCTCTTCCAGACTTTCCTTCAGCCGGCTTCCTCCCGGACTCTGACTTCGCTGAAGTATTCCGCAGTTTTCTCTGCTACTTTCTCAGTATTTTTCTCTATGGTTTTTTCTGCTGTTTTTTCGGCATTTTTTTCTGCTCTTTTCTCTACTGCCTTTTCTGCCGTCTCTTCTGCTGTCTTTTCCGCTACCTTAGAGCTTTCTTTTTTCTCCTGCTGTCCTTCCGGCTTCTCCTTGGAAACTTGAAGCTTTTCCTCTTTTTCCGGAGAAAGAGCATTGGCACAGGAGTCCTCGCCTTCCTCTGTAAAGGCAAACAACGCACAACCAAAGCCCTTTAAGGGGTAGGCAATGTGATAGTCTCTTCCGTCACATTCTCCCTTGACCACGGGGTAGTATTTTTCTTCCTTGCAAAGCCCCTCTTCTGTAAGTATCAGTCTTGCTTCCTTGGCCTTCGGCATACCTACCCAGTATTCTTCGTGATCCACGGGAGTCATGTTTACCACGAAGAGAAGACTTTCCCGATGCTCTTTCGAATTTGTATCAGAAGCACCCTTGCCGCCTTCTGAAGCTATATTGCCGTTCTCTAATGCTGTATTGCCATTTTCTAAAACGGCCTTACCCTCTGTTGCCACTGCCGCTAGGGCGCTATTCTGAACTCCCGGCTTTCCGGAATGGGAAAGATGGTTTTTCGGGTTACGAATAAAGCTATAAATAGAACGGCTGGCATCGTCCGCATTGACCCAAGAGAAGCCTTCATACAGATAATCCGCCTCGTAAAGGGCCGGATAAGTTTTATAGAGTTGTAAGAGGTCTCGCAGGAAGGAATGCAGAGAGCGATTCTCCTTCTCCTCCAGCAAATGCCAGTCGATGGAGCAGTCCTCGTTCCACTCCCGGTATTGCCCGAAGTCCTGTCCCATAAAGAGCAGCTTCTTTCCGGCATGGCCTATCATAAAGAAGTAGGCAGCCTTTAAGTTCCGGAACTTCTGCTCCCGACTTCCCGGCATTTTCTCAATCATGGATCGCTTTAGGTGCACCACCTCGTCATGGGAAAGCACCAGGATGAACTTCTCCGAATAGGCATAGCTCATGCCGAAGGTCAGCTGGTTATGATGATAGTTTCGATACATGGGATCTTCCTTCATGTAGCTCAGGAAATCATGCATCCATCCCATATTCCATTTGAAGTGGAAGCCTAAGCCCCCCTCATCCGGAGACTTGGTAATATCCGGCCAGGCAGTGGACTCCTCCGCAATAATTACGGTACCGTCCTCTCTCTTTCGGATAATGGAATTCAAATGCTTAAAGAATTCGATGGCTGCCAGGTTACCGTTTCCCCCGTAGATATTGGGGAGCCATTCTCCGTCTTTTCTGCCGTAATCCAGATACAGCATAGAAGCCACCGCATCCACTCGTAAGCCGTCAATATGATACATATCGTACCAATAAAGGGCATTGCCAATGAGGAAATTCTGCACCTCTGTTTTCTCATAGTTAAAGACCTTGGTTCCCCAGTCCGGATGCTCTCCCAGGCGGCTATCCGGATGTTCGTAGCAGGCGGTTCCATCAAAGTTGGCTAAGCCGTGGGCATCCTTTGGAAAATGTGCGGGAACCCAGTCTAAAATCACCCCGATCCCGTGCTGATGCAAAATGTTAACCATCTCCATAAACTGTCTGGGATTGCCATATCGGGAGGTGGGGGCATAATAGCCGGTTACCTGATAACCCCAGGAGCCGTCAAAGGGATGCTCCGCAATGCCCATCAATTCCACATGGGTATAGCCCATATAGTTGCAGTATTCTGCCAGCTGTTCTCCTGCTTCGATGTAATTGATAAAACCGTTATTTTCCGGACGGTTGCAACGTTTCCAGGAGCCCAAATGTACTTCATACACGGACAGGGGAGATTCTTCCGGATTTCTCTTCTTTCGCTCTTCCATCCATTTTCCATCTGCCCAGGGAAAATCGGAAAGGTCTGCTGTAATGGAGGCGGTTCCCGGTCTGAATTCCGCCGCAAAGGCATAGGGATCCGCCTTATAAATCCATTCTCCCGCCTCTGTCAAAATGGCATATTTATAAAGCTCTCCTACCCCCATTCCGGGATAAAAGCCTTCATAAATGCCTGTGCTCTCTAAGGGAAGCATGGGATTCCTCTCCGGATCCCAGCCGTTTCGGTCACAAACGATAGACACTCTCTTGGCATGGGGAGCCCAAACCGCGAAATGGATTCCCTCCTGCCCTTCAAAGCAAGCAGGATGAGCCCCCATCTTCTCATAAATTTTATAATGCCTTCCGTTTCCAAAAAGATACCGGTCTAACTCTGAAAGAAAACCTTCCATAGAACTCTCCTCCTCTTTCCATCAGCAGATGGGAATCAATCTTTAGCCATGAAATACCCAGCTTCCACACATAAGCTCTTTCCATCCGCAGATGAGAATCATGCTCTTTGTTTATCTTCTTAGTATACCTTATTTTCAGGGCTTTTGTCCTCTTATTTTATTGTTTTACAAAGAAAATGGAGGGCAAAATTTCCCTCCACTCTCAATCTGAACCTATTATTTTAACTTAATGATTCTTCCTCCGTGGGCTTCACAGAAAACCTTGATATTTCCTTCTTCTGTCAGCTCCACCGGCTCCGTGGTCATCAGGTCAAAGGCAATGCTCGCCTTCTTGGGAAGCGTTAAGGTAATATATTGATCCATGCTGTCATTGTTCAACACCGTAAGCACGGCGCTGTTTCCGTCCAGGCGCAGATAGGCATAGAGTCTATGGTCCAGATAAACCTCTTTAAATTCTCCGATTTGCAACTCCGAGTTCTTTCCGTGAATCTCCGCCAGCTTCGCAATATAGCTGGTAAAGGCATCCGGCTTATATTGGGACAGAGTGAACTTCGGAGCAAGAATTTCTCCCTCCTTTTCCCCTCTTTTTCCCGCCAAAGCATACTCTCCTCCATAATACAGAGTCGGTCTTCCCGGCAGGGTGAAAAGCGCCATATAGATTCCCCAAAGATTTTTTTCCTCTTCTAAGACCGTGGCGATTCTATGGGTATTGGGACTTTCCAGAAAGAGCTGCATTTGCTTTGTAAGCTCTTGGTTCTTTCCGATTCTCTGGGCCAAATCATAGAAATTCTTCTCATTAAAGGCTTGGCAAAGCCCCTGATAAAGCTCCTGATTGGCCAGAGATTGTAAGGTTTCCGTATTGATTGCTCTGGCCAACTCTCCGATAAACTGCTCTCCCAAAAGGAAAAACTCCGGCTTCATTTGACTGCTGAAGTAGCGAAGGGATTTTTGAAAATGAATATCTACCGCTTCACTGTAGGCCAGACGCAGGCCGTCAATATCATAGGCGGAAATCCAGTGCTTTACCTGTTCCACGAGATAAAGCCGAAGCTCCTCATTATCCAGATTGAATAAGGGATGTTCCGGCATATTTCTAAAGGATTGATAGGAAAAGGAATCCCCCATGGGGGAACTCTTTGAAAAGTCTAAATCCAAAAACCAATTACAATACGGGGAGGCTTCTCCCTTTTCCTGCAAATCTTGGAAGGCAAAAAAGCTTCTGTCACAGAAGGGGAAGGCTACATCCAAAACCACGCGGATTCCCATCCCATGGGCATCCTCCACAAAGCTTCGGAACTCTTCTTCCGTCCCCAGCCATTCCCGAATCTGACGAAAGTCGCCCGTGCCGTACTGTAAGGGATTCTTGGAAAACACAGGTCCCAGGATAATGCCGTCACAGCCTAAGACCTTTAAATAGGGGAGGTATTCCTCTAATTCCTTAATATTTCTATTCTCATCCCCGGAAAGGGTGGAAAGCACCGCCCCCGGCAGGATTTGATAAAAAATTGCGCCATCATACCAGGCCATGATTGCTCTCCTGTAATTTCTTCACAAAACGCTCTATTCTTTCCAAAGCCAGCTTTAAATTTTCAATGGAATAGGCGTAGGATATACGAATAAAGCCCTCTCCCGAATCTCCGAAGGCATTTCCCGGCACCACCGCAACCTTTTCTTCTCGAAGCAGCCGTTCCGCAAACTCCTCACTGCTGAGGCCGAACTTCTTGATAGAAGGAAAAACATAGAAGGCTCCGAAGGGTTCAAAGCAGTCCAAGCCCATTTTCTGAAAATGGTACAAGAGGAGTCTTCTTCTTTCATTATAAGCATCCCGCATTTTCAGCACGTCCTCTTCTCCATTCCGAATGGCTTCCACAGCGGAATACTGGGAAGTGGTGGGAGCGCACATGATGGCATACTGATGAAGCTTCAACATTTGCTTTAAAATGGGTGCCGCGCTGCAGGCATAGCCCAAGCGCCAGCCGGTCATGGCATAGGCTTTGGAAAATCCGTTGATATACACGGTTCTTTCCCGCATTCCCGGAAACTCGATAATGGAATGGTGCTCTCCCTTGTAGCAAAGGGCGGAGTATATTTCATCGGTCAGCACATAGAGATTATGCTTTAAAATCAAGGGCACAATCTCTTCCAAATCCTCCTTCTCCATAATGCCTCCGGTGGGATTGTTTGGGAAGGGGAGTACCAGTATTTTTGTTTTCTCCGTAATAGCCTGCTCCAGCTTTTCCCTGGTCAGGCGGAACTGGTCCTTGGCTTCCAGGGCAATGGGCACCGGTATGCCGTAGGCCATTTTCACGCAGGGAGTATAGGAAACATAGCAGGGCTCCGGAATCAAAACCTCGTCTCCCGGCTCTAAAATGACGCGCATAGCCAGGTCAATGGCCTCCGAACCTCCTACGGTAACCATAACCTCATTTTTCGGGTCATACTGCAGCTGATGCTTCTCGGCCACGTAGTCGGAGATGGCTTCTCGAAGCTCCAAGAGTCCCGCATTGGAGGAATAAAAGGTTCTCCCCTTCTCTAAAGAATGGATTCCTTCTTCCCGAATATGCCAGGGGGTATCAAAATCCGGTTCTCCCACGCCAAGAGAAATGGCATCCTTCATTTCCGATACGATATCAAAAAACTTCCGGAGTCCACTGGGACGTATATTTACAATCGCCGGGTTTAATTCCCTGGGCAAATTTTG